>NZ_JBJEHY010000086.1:0-8260 GCF_051876515.1 Nocardioides sp.
ACCCTCCAGGTCACGCACCTGCGCGCCGTTGAACGACTCGACCGGCACCATCCGCGGCCGCACGTACAGCTCCACCGGCTCGACCCAGACCGTCTGCCGCACCAGCAGCCCCAGGGGGTCGGCGCGGTGGTACACCGCCGGGCCGATCTGCAGCACCCCGCGCCGGTCGGTGTCGACGGCACGCGACTCGGCCAGCGACTGGCCCGGGCGCAGCGTCGGGAACCGCAGCCAGCCGTCCTGCTCGCCCGCCGGCAACCTCACCAGCGGCTGGAACACGGGCCAGCGTCCCTGCGCGGTGACCCGCACCGTCGCCGTCACGCCCTCGCCGACGACCGCGGCCCGCGGGTACAGGCTGATCGCGCTGCGGACGCGCGCGGGCACCAGCATCCACGGCAGGCAGCACACCAGCAGGGCCGCGAAGAGGGCGCCGATGAGCCGCATCTCCGCCAGACCCGCCCAGTGGCCCGCCGCCCACGCCAGCACGGCCACGACGAGCACCCCGCGGCCGGCCGGTGAGAGCAGCCGCAACGGCACCAGGACCCCGCCCAGCACCGTACGGAGGGCCCGCCGCACCTTCGGCACGGTGCCGCCGCTCAGAGCCGCTGGACCGGTGGCGGCACCGTGTCCAGCAGCTGGGTGATGACGTCGGTGACCGAGACGCCGCTGAACTGCGCCTGCGGGTCGAGCAGCAACCGGTGGCACATGAGCGGCTCGGCGAGGTGGGTGACGTCGGCAGGCACGACCCCGGTACGGCCCTGCGAGACCGCCCACGTCTTCGCGGCGCGGACCAGGGCCAGGCAGCCGCGCGCCGAGAGCCCCATCCGTACGTGCGGGAGCTCGCGGGACGCCTCGGCGAGCTGGCGCACGTAGCGCGCCACCGACGGGTCGACGTACACCCCGGCGGCGATCTGGGACAGCTGGCGCACCGCCTCCTGGGTGATGACGGGGCGGATCAGCGAGGCGCGGTCGCGCACCGCGGACCCCAGGATCAGCTCCTCGGTGGCCTGGGCGTCCGGGTAGCCCACGGAGGTCTTCATCAGGAACCGGTCGAGCTGCGCCTCGGGCAGCTGGTACGTCCCGGCCTGCTCGACCGGGTTCTGGGTGGCGATCACCATGAACGGCGTCGGGACGTCGTGGGTGACGCCGTCGACGGTGACGTGCCCCTCCTCCATGACCTCCAGCAGCGCGGCCTGGGTCTTGGGCGAGGCACGGTTGATCTCGTCGGCCAGCACGATGTCGTGGAAGATTGGGCCGGGGTGGAACGAGAAGGCGCCCTTGTGCTGGTCGTACACGGTCACGCCGGTGACGTCGGTGGGCAGCAGGTCGGGGGTGAACTGGATCCGGGCGTGGGTGCCCTCGATCGCGTTGGACAGGGCGCGGGCCAGCATCGTCTTGCCGGTGCCGGGCATGTCCTCCAGCAGCAGGTGGCCCTCGGAGACCAGGCAGGTGAGCGCGAGGCGGACCACGTGGTCCTTGCCCAGGACGGCCTTGCCGATGGTGTCGGCCACGGCGGTGAAGGTGTCGCGGAACCACACGGCGTGGTCGTTGGTGATCGTCATCTGTGGTCACTCCCTGGACCGCTGGTGGGTGCCCCACACTGCGGACGTCGGCGCTTCGGGCGTTTGAGACACTGGGCGGGTGCGGTTCCTCTCCCCCGGTCTGGTCGGTGGCACGTTACTCGGTGCCTTTGTCGTCGGCTTCGGAATCTGGCTGGGTTTCTGGCAGATGGACGTGTGGCAGGCCGAGCGTGAGGCGCAGGCGGTCGACCGTACGCACCTCGAACCGGTCGCCCTGACCGACGTGATGGGCCCCGACGACGCGTTCCCCGCGCAGCAGGTCGGACGTCCGGTGACCCTGTCCGGGACCTGGCTCGACGGCGGGTTCTGGGTCGAGGGCCGCACCTTCGAGGGCCGGGACGGCTACTGGGCGGTCTCGCCGTTCAGCGTCGGCGGCGACGGCGAGCCGGCCATCCTGGTGGTGCGCGGCTGGTCGGAGACGACCGACGCCGACCCCGACGGGCAGGCGCCGACCGGCAACGCCGAGCTGACCGGCTGGCTTCAGCCCAGCGAGGGATCGATGGCCGTCGATGACGACCCCTCCGACGACGTCTTCCCCGAGGTCCGCGTCGCCGACGCCGTCCAGCGGGTCGACGTCGACCTCTACACGGGCTACGTGGTGCTCCACGAGGAGCAGCTCTCCGCGCTGCCCGAGGCCGACTCGTCGACCGGCCTGCAGAACCTCCTGTACGCCGTCGAGTGGTGGTTGTTCGCCGCGTTCGCTGGGTACATCTGGTGGCGCTGGGCCGCCGACACGGTGATCGCGCAGCGCAAGGCGGAGGAGGGGGACGACGAGGGCGAGGACGGGGACGGCGACGCGCGCGACGCCGGGCCCAGCCCGGAACCGGCCGCCGCGCGTGACGGTGACGAAGTCGACGCCGTCGACGAGGCCCGCCTCTCACCGCCCGCCGGATAACCTCGTCGGGTGCGCAAGAACCTCCGCTTCTACCAGGTGATGGCCTCGATCGTCGGCGTGCTGCTGATCGTCCTGTGCCTGATCGGCGTCCCGCTGGCCAACTTCGACGGCACCGAGATGTGGGGTGTCTTCTCCTCCACCCCCGTGCTGGTCTCGCCCGGCTCGGAGATCCAGGGCGTCGGGGAGGCGATCACCTCGTACCTCGGCACCGCGCACGGCTGGCTCTACATGATCTTCCTGTTCAGCGCGTTCACCCTGTCGCGCCGGGCCCAGTGGCCGATGGCGTTCACCCTGGTGACGCTGCTGATGGGCACCGTGCCGGTCCTCTCCTTCTGGTCCGAGCGGCGCGCCACCAAGCGCCTGCTGGCCGAGCACCCCGAACTGAGCGCCAAGGCTCAGGCCGAGGCTCCCGTCGCTGGCTAGGCTCGCCGCATGCCCCAGCCGCTGACCGCTTTCGTCCTCGGCGGTGGCGGCGTGCTCGGGGCCGTCGAGGTCGGCATGCTCCGCGCCCTGCTGGAACGCGGCTTCACCCCCGACCTGGTGCTGGGCACCAGCATCGGCGCCGTCAACGGTGGGGTGGTCGCGCGTGACCCGTCGCTGGCCGTGGTCGAGCGGCTCACCCAGTTGTGGGGCGAGACCGCCGAGAGCAAGGTCGTGTACGGCGACAACCCGCTGCGGACCGTGCACCGGATGGTCACCTCGCGCACCCACGTGTACTCCTCCGAGCCGCTGCGCGAACGCATCGAGGAGGAGCTGGGCGGCCTGACCTTCCGCGACCTCGCGGTCCACTTCGAGGTCTGCGCCTCCAGCATCGAACGCTCCGCCGAGCACTGGTTCTCCCGCGGCGACGTGGTGGAGGCGATCATGGCGAGCGCCGCCGTCCCGGGCCTGCTGCCGCCGGCGCGCGTGGTCACCGAGTACGGCGAGGAGCACTTCCTCGACGGGGGGCTGGTCAACTCCATCCCCGTCGGGCGGGCCGTCGAGCTCGGTGCACGGCGGATCTTCGTGCTGCAGGTGGGGCGGATCGACCGCCCGATGAAGGCACCCACCCAGCCGTGGGAGGTGGCCCGGGTCAGCTTCGAGGTGGCACGACGGCACCGGTTCCACCGCGAGATGGCGGCCCTGCCCAGCCACGTCGAGGCGCACGTCCTCCCCGCCGGCGGCACCTCCGACAAGGACGACTCGTTGTTCGCGTTCCGTGACTTCGCCGTCGTGCGGCGCAAGATCGAGGAGTCGTACGACGCCTCGCGGGCGTACCTGGACGAGGTCTTCGGGACGATCTGACGCTGGGCTTGCGTCATGCGTACGGGCTCGGGGGACGGTGCGTCATGCGTGCGCGCGCAGGCGACCCCTTGCGTCATACGTATGCGCGCAGGGGGACGGAGCGTCATACGTACGCGCCCGCCGGGCCCCCTGCGTCATGCGGATCCGAGGCAATAGGTCCGGATCCGGATGACGGACCCCGGCCGTACAGGGCCCGCGTCTGACGCAGCGCGCGCTGCCGACGGTTCGTATGACGCCGAGCCCCGGCCCGAGCCCACGCCCGAGGCCCCGAACGGCACGCAGCCCCGGAGAGGCTCCCCGGGGCTGCGTGCTGCGTGCGGTGCTGAGGTCGGTCAGCTCTTGGGTACGTCGTCGACGTCGATGACCTCGGCCGGCGCGTCGGGGTCGGTGGCCTCGTGCGGCTCCTCCACGGCGTCGCTGATCGACTCGGCGGGGCCGGCCCCACCCTCGTCGTCGCTGGCCTCGGGCTCGGCCGGGGCGTCGGACGCTGCCGCAGCCGCGGGGGCTGCGGGCTCAGCCGCGACGGGCGCCGGCTTCGGCGTCGTCGTGGGGGCCGGGGTCGGGGTGTACGACGCCTGCCAGTTGGCGTCCTGGGCCTTCTTGGCCCGGGCCTTGGAGAAGATCACGCCGCCGACCGCGGCGAGGATCGACACCAGCAGGAACTTCTTGAGCTTGCCGCCCTTCTTCTTGGGTGCCTCGTCGGCGTGCAGGACCTCGTCGGCCTTGGTGAGCGCCTCGTCGGCCTTCTCCTTGGCGGTCTCGACGATGGTCTCGATCGTCGGTCCGACGGACTCGGCGAGGTGGCCGGCGAGACCCTGTGCGGACTCGCTGGCCTGGTCGACTACGTCCTGGGCAGTCTCGAGGAGCGACTTCTTGCTGCGGCGTGCCATCCGTGGCCTCCTTCTGGGCGTGGTCCGTCCATCTCACCATGCTCCGCCAAGCCGCGGCCAGAGGCGTTGGTCCTTCCAGGGCGTGGGAGGATCGACCCGTCAACAACCACATCGCCGCGCCCGAGGAGGCGCGCGATCGGAGAGAAGGCACACCCATGGCTGACCCCAAGGCCGTCCTGAAGACCAACAAGGGCGACATCACGATCAACCTGTTCCCCAACCACGCTCCCGAGACGGTGAGCAACTTCGTCGGCCTGGCCGAGGGGACCAAGGAGTACAAGGACGACGCCGGTCGCAGCGGCGAGAAGTACTACGACGGCCTCGGTTTCCACCGCGTCATCGACGGCTTCATGATCCAGGGCGGTTGCCCGCTCGGCACGGGCACGGGCGGCCCCGGCTACACGTTCAAGGACGAGCCGCACCCCGAGCTGGTCTTCGACAAGCCGTACCTGCTCGCCATGGCCAACGCCGGCCCGGGTACCAACGGCTCGCAGTTCTTCATCACCGTGGGCGCGACCCCGTGGCTGAACTTCAAGCACACCATCTTCGGCGAGGTCGCCGACCAGGCCGGCCGCGACGTCGTCGACGCCATCGCCAAGGTCCGTACCGGCGCGATGGACCGTCCGGCCGAGCCGGTCATCATCGAGTCCGTCACGATCGAGCAGTGACCAGGTCCTGACGACCTGACCCGAGGACAGACGGACCGCCGATGAGCCAGCCCCCCGAGGACCGGACCGCCCACGAGGTGCCCACCTGCTACCGGCACCCCGACCGGGAGACGTGGATCCGGTGCCAGCGCTGCGACCGGCCGATCTGTCCCGACTGCATGAACGACGCCTCCGTCGGCTTCCAGTGCGCCTCGTGCGTCAAGGAGGGGCACCGCGACACGCGGCAGCTCCAGGGAAGGTTCGGCGGCAAGCGTGTGGCCAACCCGACGATGACCTCGATGGTGCTCATCGGCATCAACGTCGTCGTCTGGTTGGCGATCAACGCCACCGGGAGGTACTCCTCCACGCTGCTCGAGTGGCTGCAGCTGTCCCCCGCCGGGCGCTGCGTCTCCACCGGCACCACCGACGGCTGGTACCCGGGCGTCAACGAGGCGATCTGCTCGGGGATCAACGGTGGCGACGGCGCGTGGCGCACCGGCTTCTTCGACGGCGCCTGGTGGCAGCCGCTCACGAGCGCCTTCACCCACGTCGAGGTGTGGCACCTCGGCATGAACATGCTGGTGCTGTGGTTCCTCGGCCCGCAGATCGAGGCTGCCCTGGGGCGTACCCGTTTCCTGGCCGTCTACCTGCTCGCCGCTCTCGGCGGCTCGGTGGGCGTGCTGTGGTGGAGCTCGGCGTACGGCTCGACCGTCGGTGCCTCCGGCGCCATCTGGGGTCTGCTCGGGGCCCTGCTGGTGCTGGCGCTCAAGGCGCGCCGCGACACCGGCCAGGACAACGGCGCCGTACGCAGCGTGCTGACCTGGATCGGCATCAACGTCGTCTTCTCGTTCGCCGTCGGTGGCATCTCCTGGCAGGCCCACTTCGGCGGGCTCATCGCCGGCATCGTCGCGACCGCCGCGGTCGTGCTGGCGCCCCGCCAGCACCGTACGGCCCTGCAGTGGGGGACCCTCGGCGTCATGGCCGTCGTCCTCGTGGGTCTGATGGCCCTGCGCGTCGTCGTCGGCTGAGGCGCCGCAGTACCAGTGGCTCCCGGTGACCCCAACGTGGGGACATCGCCCCAATTTGGGGTCACTCGGCGAGGGTGGGCCGGCTTGGGGTCACTCGGCGAGGTCCGTGGGGCCTGACGACCTCTCCGACCGTCCCCAACTCGGGCGGGGTGGCTCCCAGTGACCCCAACGTGGGGACATCGCCCCACATTGGGGACATCGCCACCCGGGCCGCGGAGCCGGGGCGCGGCGGGCCGGGGCACGGCGGGCCGGGGGAACGGCGGGGCCGAGCAGCGCCTCCCCAACGCCCACCCCACGGCTGTGTACAAGCCTGTGGACAAAGGCCCCCATTTCCCACAGGTGTGGACAGCCTTGTGGAGAACTACACGGATGTAACTCTCCACAGGTTTTCCCCACACTGTGGAGAACTTCACCGGTGTGATTCCCCCAGCCTGTGGACAGACGGTGGAGAGGGCGCGCCCTCGATCCGCACGCGCTCCGGAGGCCGTACGGACCTGCCGGGAACGACAACGGCGCCGCCCCGGTGGGGGACGGCGCCGTGAGGTCGGTGAGGGGGAGGGTCACTCCCACTTCGTGGCGAAGGCGAAGCCCGCGCCCATGAAGGCGATGCCCACCACCAGGTTCCACTGCTGCAGGTCGTTGAAGACCCAGATCTTCGAGAGGTCCTGCGCGAAGACGTAGTAGACGCAGATCCAGACCAGCCCGATCAGGAAGCACGCCAGCATCCCGATGACGACGCCGCGGCCTCGGCCCAGCGGGGTGTCGGGGTGGGCGGAGACGATCAGGCCGATCATGATCGAGGCGAACCCGATGACGTAGTTCCAGCGGCCCAGGTCGGCGATCGCCTTGGGGGACCCCTTCTCCACGGGCATCGCCATCGGGTCGGGGCGCACGCCGACGTAGTACCACGTGATCCACGCGATCCCGGCCACCACGAGCAGCAGCGCGATGATGAGGCGGACCGACAAGGTCTTGGCCTTGGGCTCCTCGACGAACTTCGACTTGGACACAACCACTCCCTAGCGGGGCACTGGACTTCACAGGTACGGGCACGTGGGCGGGTACGCCAACAGCGGTGACGTAGCCACCGGGGAGATAGCGTAGTCGCCATGCCCCACGGATCCCACGAGCGCCCCGCTCGGCGTCCCACCTGGAAGGTGGCGACGCCGGTGGCGGTGACCCTGTGCGGGATCCTCTTCGGCGTCAGCGCGGCGCAGTCCGAGGGACGCGACCTCCGCGGCGGCCGACTGACCGACCTCGCGTCGGTCGTGCAGGCGGAGAGCGAGCGTACGAGCGCACTCACCGAGAAGGTGGCCGCACTCAACGCCGACATCGAGGAGCTCTCCAGCGGCCTGGGCGACCGCAGCGTCACCCGGGTGCAGCGCCAGGTCCGTACGCTCAGCGACCCCGCCGGGCTCACGCCGGTGACCGGGCAGGCTGTGCAGGTGACGCTCGATGACGCGTCGCTGGAGGTGCGACAGGCGGCGATGGAGGCCGACGACGAGCTCACCGCCAACGACTTCGTGGTGCACCAGCAGGACATCCAGGCCGTCGCCAACGCCCTGTGGCGGGCGGGTGCCGAGGCCGTCACCATCCAGGGGCAGCGGCTCGTGTCGACCACGGGCATCAAGTGCGAGGGCAACTCGGTCACGTTGCACGGCGTCCCGTACGGCCCCCCGTACGTCATCGTCGGTGTCGGTGACACCACCAAGATGTTCGGCGAGCTCGAGGCCGACCCCATCCTGCAGGAGTACCGCACCTGGGCCTTCGCGCCCGGCGGTGGCGTCACGTGGGAGACCGAGTTCCTCGGCGAGGTCACCGCACCGGCGTACGAGGGCCTCACCGACCTCAGCTGGGCCAAGCCGATCGAGGGCTGAGCCTCGGGGCGTGCGTCATGCGTACGCGCTCGGGTCGGGTGTGCGTCATGCGTACGCGCTCG
>NZ_JBJEHY010000086.1:8360-13577 GCF_051876515.1 Nocardioides sp.
GTGCGTCATGCGTACGCGCTCGGGTCGGGTGTGCGTCATGCGTACGCGCTCGAGCGGGTGCTCACGTCATACGAACCCGCACCTATAGGTACGGGTTCGTATGACGCACGGGGTCGGGCGGGGCCCCGGTATGACGCGCGCCTGCTGACGAAGGCTTCGTATGACGCCAGCCTCAGCGGGCGGGCTTCGTATGACGCAAGCTCGCCCCGCCGCTCAGACCTCCGTCACTCGCGACGCGAGAACGGGAGCAGCTGTACGTTCGGGTCCTCGGGGTCGGCGTCCTCGTCATCCGGGGTCCCGTCACCGTCGGTGTCGGTCTCGTCCGTGGGGTCCGTCGTCTCGGTCTCGGTCGGCTCCTCGTACACGGACACGAAGATGATGATCGTGTCGCCCTTGGACCGGGTCTCACCGGCCCCGGGGAGCTGGTCGACGACCTGGCCCTTGGGCTCGGTCGAGGTCGGGTCCTCGCGCACCTGCGGCACGAACCCGGCGTCACGCAGGATCCGCTCCGCCTCGGCCTGGGTCTTGCCGATCACGTCCGGCACCTCGTTGGGGCCGGCCGAGTAGAAGATCGTCACGCGGCTCCCCTTGGGCACCGCGGTCCCCGGCGTCGGGTTGGTCCGCAGGACCTGGCCGGCCGGTTCGTCGGACTCCTCCTCGACCTCCTTGACGCGGAACCCGTCCTCCTCGAGCTGGTCGCGCGCGTCGGCCCGGTCGATGCCGATGACGTACGGCACCTCAATCTCCGGCTTGCCGGCGGACAGCACCAGGTCGACCGCGGTCCCCTTCTCCACGAACAGGTCGCGGTTGGGGTCGTGGCGGATCACCAGGCCGGCCTCGACGCTGTCGGAGGCCTCCTCGGTGATCCGCCCGACGGTGAGCTCCTTGTCGCCGATGAGAGCGCGCGCCTCCTGCTCGGTCTTGCCGACCAGGTTGGGCACCTGCACCGTGTCGGGCGCGTCCGGGAACAGCTGCGGCAGTACCAGCACGGCCAGCGCGACCAGCGCCAGCACGAGGGCGCCGACGGCGACCAGCCAGCCGATCGGCTTGCGCGGCTTCTCGTCCTCGGCGGGCGGCTGCGTGGTCGTCGCGGCGCTCGACGGCATCGTGGTGGTGGCGCCCACCGCGGGCACGACCTCCGTCGCCGGGTACGCGGCCACCGGGGCTGCCTCGACCGGGTGCCCGGCCAGGTAGCGCTCGATGTCGGCGCGCATCGCCGCGGCGGACTGGTACCGGTCCTCCACCCGCTTGGCCAGCGACTTCAGCACGATCCGGTCGATCTCGGGGTCGAGCTGGTCGTCGAGGTCGCTCGGCGGAACCGGGTTCTCGCGGACGTGCTGGTACGCCACCGCGACCGGGCTGTCGCCCACGAACGGCGGGCGACCGGTGAGGAGCTCGTACAGCAGGCAGCCGGTGGAGTAGACGTCGGAGCGCGAGTCGACGGTCTCGCCGCGCGCCTGCTCCGGGGAGAGGTACTGGGCGGTGCCGACCACGGCCGCGGTCTGCGTCATCGTCGAGGACGCGTCGGAGATGGCGCGGGCGATGCCGAAGTCCATCACCTTCACGTCGCCCGACGGCGTCAGCATGACGTTGCCGGGCTTGATGTCGCGGTGGATGATCCCGGCGCGGTGGCTGTAGTCGAGCGCCGACAGCACGCCGGAGGTGATCTCCAGGGCACGCTCGGGCAGGATCCGGCGGCCCTCGCGCACGACGTCGCGCAGCGTACGGCCGTTGACGAGCTCCATCACGATGTACGGCTGGGCGACGCCCGAGCCGTCCTTGGCCATCTCCTCGCCGGTGTCGTACACCGACACGATGGCGGGATGGTTCAGCGACGCCGAGGACTGCGCCTCGCGCCGGAACCGGGCCTGGAAGGTGGCGTCGGAGGCCAGGTCGGTGCGCAGGCGCTTGATCGCGACCGTACGGCCCAGCCGCAGGTCCCTGGCGCTGCGGACCTCGGCCATGCCGCCACGGCCCAGCAGCTCGCCGAGCTCGTAGCGGTCGCCGATCAGGTTCGGCTCGGACTGGCTCACGGAAGCACCTCTCCGTCGTTGTGCTGGAACCCGCGGGCGCGGGAGACCCCGGCGGACCCGTGCGGGCCGTGGGGGAAGAAACCTGTCGTGCGCCGGGTGGTCATCGCACACCCAGCGCTTCCATCACCGCGCGGGAGATGGGTCCACCCATCTGCCCACCGGCGATCTCCTCGCGGGCCGAGTCGCTGGACTCGATCATCACCGCGATCGCCACCGTCGGGTTCTCCGCGGGAGCGAACGAGACGAACCACGCGTACGGCGGCCGGTCCGGCGTGGACTGCGCGGTGCCGGTCTTGCCGGCCACCTCCACGCCCGGGATCGCGGCCGGCGTGCCGGTGCCGCTGTCGACGGTGGCGACCATCATCTTGGTCAGCTCCTCGGCCGTGCCGGCGCTGACGGCGTTGGAGAGCCGCTTCGGCTCGGTCTTCTCGAGCGTGTCGAGGTTGGGCGCCAGCACCTGGTCGACCACGTACGGCGTCATCACGTCGCCGTCGTTGGCGATCCCGGCGGCCACCATCGCCATCTGGAGCGGGGTGGCGGCGACGCTGGACTGGCCGATGCCCGACATCGCGGTCTGAGGAGCGTCCATGTCGCGCGGGTACACGGAGACGGCCTGTCCGGCCAGGTCCTCCAGTGAGGTGGAGTTGAAGCCGAACTTCTCGGCCTGCTCCGCCATCGCCTCGGTGCCCAGGTCGTCGGCCAGGCTCAGGAAGGTGACGTTGCAGGAGACCTGCATCGCACGGGTGAACGAGATCTTGCTGCCGCCGCAGTCGCCGCCGTCGTGGTTCCCGATGGTGGTCGAGGACTGCGGCAGCTGGAACGAGCGGCCGCCGGGCACCTGGGACTCGGCGTCGTACTTGCCCGTCTCCAGTGCGGCCGCCGCGGTCACCAGCTTGAACGTGGAGCCGGGAGGCAGGCGGGTGCCGATGGCGCGGTTCATCAGCGGCTCGTCGGGGTCCGCGTTGAGCTTCTTCGAGGCGTCCGAGACGGCCTGGAGGTCGTGGGAGGCGAGCGTGTTGGGGTCGTACGTCGGGTTGGACACCATCGCCAGGATGCGGCCGGTGGACGGCTCGATCGCGACCACGGCGCCCTTGACGTCCTCGCCGAGCGCGCGGAGCCCCTCGTACGCCGCCGTCTGCGCGGCCGGGTCGATGGTGAGCTCGACGTTGCCGCCCTTGGGCTCGGAGTTCGACAGCATGTCGATCAGGCGCGTCACGAAGAACCGCGAGTCGTCGCCGGAGAGCAGCGCGTTCTGCGACTTCTCGACCCCGGTCTGGGAGAAGTACGAGAAGTAGCCGGTGATGTGGGCGTACTTGAACGGCTGCGGGTACTTGCGCTGGAACTTGAACTTGGAGTCCGACTTCACGCTGCGCGCCACCGGCTCCTTGTCGGCCAGGATCGCGCCGCGCTCCCGCGAGAACGCGGCGTTGATGACGCGGCGGTTGCGGGGGTCGTCGTTGAGGTCGCCGGCGCGCCAGTACTGCAGGTACGTCGCGTTGAGCAGCAGCGCGAGGAAGAGCACCAGGCAGAAGACGGCGACGGTGCGGATGGGCTTGTTCACCGCAGCTTCACCACCTGCGTGTGCTCGTCGTCCTCGGACTCCACCTGGAGCTGCGGGACGGGGCGTCGGGCCTGGTCGGAGATGCGCATGAGGAAACCGATGATCACCCAGTTGGCGATGAGGGAGGAGCCGCCGTACGAGAGGAACGGCGTGGTGAGACCCGTCAGCGGGATCAGCCCGGTGACGCCGCCGACGACCACGAAGACCTGCAGCGCGAAGATCGACGCCAGGCCGACGGCCATCAGCTTGCCGAAGCCGTCGCGGGAGATCAGCGCGATCCGCAGCGCCCGCTCCACGATGAGGCCGTAGCAGAGCAGGATCGCCATCACCGCGGTCAGACCGAGCTCCTCGCCGATGGCGGCGATGATGAAGTCGGACTCGGCGAAGATGATCCGCTCGGGGTTGCCGTTGCCGAAGCCGCGACCGATGAGCCCGCCCCACGCCATGCCGAAGAAGCCCTCGACGAGCTGGTAGCCGCGCCCGTCGTAGTTGCCCAGCGGGTCCAGCCACACGTCGAAGCGCGAGCGGACGTGGCCGAAGAGGAAGTACGCGAGCGTGGCACCCGCCGCGAAGAGGGCGGTGCCGACGACGAGCCAGCCGGCCCGTTCGGTGGCGACGTACAGCATGATCAGGAACAGGCCGAAGAACAGCAGCGACGAGCCGAGGTCGCGCTGCAGCACGAGGATCATCATCGAGACGCCGAACATGATGAGCAGCGGCCCGAGGTCGCGCCCGCGCGGCAGGTCGAGGAAGAGCACGCGGCGCCCGGCCAGGGCGAGGGCGTCGCGGTGCTGGACCAGGTAGCCGGCGAACGCGACGACCAGGAGCACCTTGGCGATCTCGCCCGGCTGCAGGCCCAGCGGGCCGATGCGGATCCAGATCCGCGCGCCGTAGACGGCACGACCGATGCCGGGGATGAACGGCAGGATCAGCAGCACCACGCCCGCCAGGGCGGCGGTGTAGGTGTAGCGCTGGAGGTAGCGGTGGTCGCGCAGCACTACCAGCGAGCCGATGAACAGGACCACGCCGAGCGTCATCCAGGTCAGCTGCTGGGCCGCGAACGTGTGGTTGGCGCGGTCGAGCGCCTCGTACGTCAGGTCGAGGCGGTGGATCACCGCGAGCCCGAGGCCGTTGAGGGCGGCCACCAGCGGGAGCAGCACCGGGTCGGCGTACGGGGCGAAGATGCGCACCGCGACGTGCGCGGCCACGATCAGCCCGGTCAGCCAGCCGCCGTACCCGACGAGGTCGACGGGGATCTCGCCCTCCATGCCGAGCCCGACGGCGGCGTACGCACCGACGCCGACGGCCAGGGCCAGGAGGAGCAGGAAGAGCTCCGCGCCCCGGCGCTGCCGGTGCACGAAGTCCATGATGATGCCGCTCTGAGTCATCGGGACACCGCCTAGTTCACGTCCTGGCGGGCCGCGTAGTTCTCGACGGTCACGCGGGCGGCGTCGAGGTCGGTGACCTCCACGCCCTCGGTGATCGCCTCGGCGTCGATCTCGCTGAGGTTCTCCAGCGCGACGTCACTGACCTCGTACGGGCGCGACAGCTCGATCAGCGGGATCTGCGTGTTGACGCCGCGGAAGATCGCCACGTTGCCCTCGTGGGCCGCGACGAAGAACT
>NZ_JBJEHY010000087.1:0-44736 GCF_051876515.1 Nocardioides sp.
TGGTGTGGCTGCTGGCCCTGTGCGTGGTCGGGGCGTCCTTGATCGACACCGCCGGCAAAGTGGTGTGGGTGGGCGTCTCCGACGTCGCAGAGGGGCGCCTGCGTGAGGACCTGCTCGACGCCGCCCTGTCACAGCCGCTCGGGGCCCTCAACGAGCTCGCGGTCGGCGAGATCCTGGACCGGGTCGACGACGACACGCACGAGGTCGGCAACCTGGTGCGGTGGCAGCTGTGGATGCTCGCCCGCACGGTCTTCGGCGTCGTGCCGATGTGGATCGTGGCCGGTCTGACCTGGTCGCCGGCGTGGGTGCTGTTCCCGGCGCTGGGTGGGCTCACCTACCTCGCCGTACGCCGGCTGCTGGGGGAGATCTCCCGGCGCAAGGTGGTCGAGGAGATGGCCTGGACCGACCACGCCGCCGCCCTCGAGGAGGGCATCGCCGGTCGTGACGACCTGCGTACGAGTCTGGGCCAGGCTCACGTCGTGGCTCGTCTGACCCGGCTGTCGGCCGCCGTCCACGCGAAGTTCCGCGACGTCGTGGTGGTCGAGGCCCGCCTGGGCCGACGTGCTGGCGTCCTGCTGCACGCCCTGCTGGCCGGGATCGGCGTCGCCGGCGTGGCGCTGGCGGTCTCCGACGACCTGTCGGTGGCCAGCCTCGTCACCCTGTTCCTGGTCTCCTCCACGTTCGTCGGCCAGGTGTCGATGCTCGCCAACCACCTGCCTGACCTGCAGGCCGGGCTGGGGGCCGTCATCCGCCTGCGCCAGATGCTGGCGGTGGCTCCCGAGCCCGTGGGCGGCGAGACCCTGCCCGCGGACGGGGCCGTCGACCTGGACGTGCGCCACCTGGACTTCTCGTACGCCGAGGGGACCTTCGCGCTCAGCGACGTCTCCCTCCACGTGCCCGCCGGGGAGACCATCGCCCTCGTCGGGCGGACCGGGTCGGGCAAGTCCACGCTCGCCTCGCTGCTCTCCCGGGCGGTCGAGCCGCCGCGCGGCTCCGTGCTCATCGGTGGCCAGGACGTCCGTGACCTCGACCTGCAGGCCCTGCGTGCCGCGGTGGGCGTGGTCACCCAGCGCACCGAGATCGTGGCCGGCACGCTCGCCGAGAACATCACCCTGTTCGGGGAGCAGGGGGTGGAGGAGGTCAGCGCCGCCCTGGACCAGCTCGGCCTGGGCGGCTGGGTCTCCGGCCTGCCTGACGGCGTCGAGACGCTCCTGGGCCCCGGCGGCACCACCCTGTCGGCCGGCGAGGAGCAGCTCGTGGCGTTCGCCCGGCTGCTGATCCGCGACGTCAAGGTCGTCGTGCTCGACGAGGCGACCGCCCGCATGGACCCCCTCACCGAGCGACGCGTGGTGGCCGCCGCCGACCGGCTGCTGGTCGGCCGTACGGGCGTCCTCATCGCGCACCGCCTCTCCACGATCGAGCGGGCCCCGCTGGTCGCGGTGCTCGACCACGGGCACGTCGTCCAGTTCGGTCGCCGTACGGAGCTGGCCGCGGCCGCCGGGCCGTTCCGCGACCTCCTGGTGGCCAGCCGGATCGACGCCCGCGAGCCGGACGCCGTCGTGGACGGGGAGGCCGCGGCCGAGCCCGAGGCTGCGCACTCCACCCTCGACGCCGTCGTCGACGGGGCCGGTGTCGGCGGTCGCCGCCGCTCCGGTCCGCCCCCCGAGCAGGTCGAGGTGGGCTCCGGCCCGTCCCTGGCCGCCGGGATCCGGCACGTGCTGTCCGTGCGACCGGCGTGGGGCCTGCTCGGCGCCGCGCTCTTCCTGGGCGCCTCCCTGACCGGCGCCCAGGGTGCGGTCACCGGTCTGGTCTGGGGTCACATCGTGGAGGACCTCGCCGGTGGCGGCGTGCCTCGCTGGCTGGTGGTGGCCCTGGTGCTCTCGCTGCTGTCGGCGCCGCTGATGCTGGCCGACGCGTTCTACCGCTACCCGCGGTGGTGGGTGGAGATCCTGCTGCGTACGCGCATGTCGGTGCTCCACGGCCAGACCGCCCAGCACCGTCTGCCGCGCACCCCGCCCGGCGAGGTGGTGGCGCGCGCGATGGACGCCGACCGGTACGTCCGTTACGCCGACCGGTGGGTCGACTTCCTCAACGGCATCGTGATCGCCGCGGTGACGGCGCTGCTGGCCGGGACCTGGCTGGCCGGGGCCGTCCTGGTGGCCGTCCTGGTCACCTCCGCCCTGGCCTCCGCGGTGGGTCGCCCCATCGCCGGGCGCTCGGCGGCCGCCGCCTCGGCGGCCCGTGCCCGGTTCGGCCGCGCGCTCGTCTCGGTCCTCGAGTCCGCCCGTACGGTCAAGCTGGCCGCCGCGACCTCGCAGGTCCGCGCGCACCTGCACCACGTCGACTCCGGCCGGGTCGCCGCCGCGGTGCGCGAGCACCGCGTCCAGGGCGTCCTCGACGGCGTGCCGATGATCATGGTGCAGCTCGGCGTCGTGGCCGCCTGGGGCGTCCACGTCGGTGGCGGCTGGGGCCTGGGCACGACGCTGCTGGTCGCCAACGCCGTGAGCGGCTTCGACTGGTTCGGGCGGGTCGCCGGCATGGTCGTCACCGAGGCGCCCGGCACCCGTGCCTGGCAGGCCGAGACCAGCCGCTTCGCCGGCGGCGCCGACCTGATGGACCTTCCCGAGGGCGTCGACCTCATCGCCGGTACGGCTCCCGAGCCCCCCGCCGTCGACCGGGTCCCGCTGGTGGACGTCACCCTGCGCGACTTCTCGGCCGTCCACGACGACGGCACGATCGGCGTGCAGGGCGTCGACCTGACCGTGCACGCCGGCGAGCAGGTGCTCCTCGTCGGGCAGGTCGGTTCGGGCAAGTCCAGCCTGCTCGCCGCGATGGCGGGTCTGGTCGCGCACCGCGGCTCCATCTCCTGGAACGGATCGGAGGTCGACGACGAGCAGGTCTTCCTGCGCCCTGGGCAGGTCGCCCACGTCGCGCAGGTGCCGCGCGTGCTGTCCGGCTCCTTCAACGACAACGTGCGGCTGGGCCACGACCGGCGCTTCGACGACCCGGTGGCCGCGGCCCGGCTCGGTGCCGACGTGGCGGACGCCGGCGGACGCGACGCGCTCGTCGGGCACCGCGGCGTACGGCTCTCGGGCGGGCAGGTGCAGCGTCTGGCGCTGGCACGGGCCCTGGCCACCGACGCCGAGCTGCTGCTGGCCGACGACGTGTCGAGCGCGCTGGACGCGACGACCGAGGCGGAGCTGTGGAAGGCGCTGCGGGAGCGGGGGACCACCGTGATCGGGTCCACCGCCAAGCGGTCGGCGCTGGCCGCGGCAGACCGGGTGGTCGTGCTGGTCAACGGCAGGGTCGCCGAGGTGGGGCCGTGGGCCGAGCTGTCCGCCCGGTGGGGCCACCTGGCGGGCTGAGGCTGCGCCTCGCGCTGTGACGTGAGGCTCGCCACCTTTCGCGACGCGCCCGCGGACCCGACCCCGCACCGGGGCGGGTCCGCGAGGCACACTGGAGGGGTGGGTGCTGTGGATTTCGACCTGAGTCTCGACGAGATCAGGGAGGTCACCGCCTGGGCAGCCGACCGGGCCGCCGACGTGCTGGCCACCTACGAGCGCGCCGTACCGGGTGACCGCCGGCCCGCCACCGCCATCGCGGCCGCCCGCGCCTTCGCCGATGGCGGTCCGCGCCTGCACGTGCTGCGCAAGATCGCGATGGACGCGCACCGCGCCGGCATGGCCGCGGTCGTGCCCGAGGCCGGGCACGCCGCGCTGTCGGCGAGCCAGGCGGCCGCCGCCGCGTTCCTGCACCCGCTGCCCAAGGCGCACCAGGTCAAGCACCTGCTCGGCTCCGCCGCGTACGCCGTCCTGGCCCGTGGCGAGGCCGAGCGTGACCTCGTGCTGCACGGCACCCCGGCGGTGGTCCGGCACGTGCTGGCCCGCTACCCGCTGGCTCCCGAGGGTGGCGGTGCCGTCGGTGCCGTGATCCGGGACCTCGACGCTGCGCTGCGGCGCTGACGTACGCCGGGCTGCGCCCGGGCCGGCCGTAGGCTGGAGCCATGTCGGACCGCCCCCACCACCGTCCGCTGCGCCGCAGCAACGAGTTCTTCGCCGACCTCGACACCGGGGGTGACCCGGCCCTGCTGCGCGAGGCGGGGGACCTGGCCGCGACCCTGCTGGTGCGCGGAGCCCACGAGGGCCACGACGCCGCCACGGCCGAGCGCGTGCTGCACCTGGCCGACACCGAGGGTCTGGAGGTCCTGGCCGAGGTCTGGGCCGGGGCGCCTGCCGACACGCTGGCCGGCTGCCTGTGGCGGCTGTACGCGCTGCGGGCGTGGGTGCACGCCGACCCCGACCGGGCCGCGGCCGAGTTCGAGGCCGGGCGCGCCGGTGCCAACGTGGCCACGGTGCTCGCCGGCGTCGCCGACCCGCCGGGTCCCGACGAGCTGCGGGCGATGATCGACGAGGTGCTGCGCGGCATCGGGGGCGACTTCGCGGTGACCCTGTTCCGGGCCTCGGCGTTCGCCCGGATCGTGGCGACCGGCCGCGCCCGTACGGGCGGGAGCGATCACCTCGACGACCGGTTGGACGAGTGGGGCCACGGTGACGCCCGCCTGAGCGTGAGGATGCTCTCACTCGCCGAGCAGCTCGAGGCGGCGGGCCACCAGGAACTCCGCGGATCGTTGGCCTGAGGCGTACGCTGTCCCACGGAGCACGCCGGGCCGCGGCAGCCCCGGGTCCCACAATTAGCCGCTACGAGCGGCCACGCGCCGTGAGGCGCTCCCGGTCCGGTGTGCTCCTCCGACCGGGATGGCTAGGCTCGGCCCATGAGCGCCGGACCTTCCCGCCTGAACCGTCTGCTGCGTCGCCTCGTGCCGGGTCGCCCCGCACCGGGCGGACAGCCGCGTGGCTTCGCCGGTACGGGGACCGTGCCCGTCCCGACGCCGCCGCCCAGCGCCCCGGCCCCGAGCGCCCCGGCCGCGAGCGGCCCGACGGTGGCGTACGCCCCGGACATCGACGGCGAGCCCGACCCCGGCGAGGTGGTCTGGGCGTGGGTGCCGTACGAGGACGACCCGAGCCAGGGCAAGGACCGGCCGGTGCTGGTGCTGGCCGAGCACGGCGACGGGTGGGTCGGGTTGATGTTGTCCAGCAAGGACCACGACCTCGACGCCGCCGACGAGGCGCGTCACGGGCGCTACTGGATGGACGTCGGCACGGGCGGCTGGGACTCCCAGGGGCGTCCCAGCGAGGTGCGCCTCGACCGGCTGGTCCCGCTGACCCGGGACGCGGTGCGCCGCGAGGGCGCGGCTCTCGAGCAGGGACTCTTCGAGGCGGTCGTCAAGGCCGCGCGTGGAGTGCCCCGATAGTCTGGGGCCGCCGCTGACCACGACAGGTCGCGGGGTGGACGACACGCTGGACAGCAGGAGGACGCAGTCGATGCTGCGACGTACGGGGATGGTCGCGGGCGCGCTCGCGTTGGCGCTGATGGTGGCCGGGTGCACCGACGGTGGCACCGCCGCACCGGAGCCGAGCCCGACCCACACGCCCGTCGAGACCGTCGAGATCACCTTCGGCGCGTACGGGAGCAAGGCGGAGCTGAAGGCGATGCAGGAGGTCGTCGACAGCTTCAACGCCGAGGCTGAGAACCGTCGTGTCGACCTGGTGACGTGGAAGAACCACGACGAGGCGCTCGCCGCCGTGCTGGCGGGCGAGGGCCCCGACGTCTTCATGAGCTCGCGCAGCGACGTGGGCCGCCTGGCCGGGGACGACCTGATCCGGCCGATGTCGCTGCTGCTCGACGAGCGCGGCGTCGACTTCGGTGACCGCTACTCGCGTGACGCCCTGGACGCCTTCGCGCTCGACGACGAGCTGCAGTGCATGGCGTACTCGATCTCGCCGATGGTCATCTACTACAACACCGACCTGATCGACTTCGACGCGATGAAGGCCGAGGGCATGTCGGTGCCCGGCGGCTCCCGCGAGCGCTGGACCCTGACCCACTTCGCCCAGGCCGCCGAGTACGCCTCGCGCCAGCCCGGCGTGAAGGGCGTGTGGATCGAGCCAACCCTCGAGGGCCTGACGCCCTTCATCGCCTCCGGCGGCGGTTCGGTCTTCGACTCCGACGAGCCGACCTCGCTCAACTTCTCCGACGACGCGACCCTGTCCGCGCTCGACCGGAGCCTCGCAGTGCTGCGCGACCCGCTGATCACGCCCAGCGCGAAGGCGATCAACCGGATGTCCGCCCTGGACCGTTTCAAGGCCGGCAAGCTCGGCATGGTCGCCGGCTACCGCGACCTCGTCCCGGAGCTGCGCAAGACGCCCGGACTGTCGTTCGACGTGATCGCGATGCCGATCCTCGACGACGCGCACACGGTCGGCGACATCCACGGCCTGTGCATCTCCGAGCAGACCGAGTCGGTCAACACGGCGGCCGACTTCGTCGCGTACGCCGTCTCCGACGAGGCGCTCGAGACGGTCACCAACTCCGGCTACATCGTGCCGGCCAACACCTACGTCGCGGGCTCGGACCTGTTCCTGGCGCCCGACCAGGAGCCGTACCGCGCCCGCGTGTTCACCGGGGCGATCCGCGGCATGGTCGTGCCGCCGTTCATCGAGAACCGTGCCGAGCTCAACGAGGCCATCGCTCCGCTGCTCGCCAAGATGCTCACCGGCCCCGGCGTGCTCGACCTCGAGGAGGTGGCCGCCAAGATCGACGAGGCGTCCCGCAAGGTCCTCGACCCGGAGTGGGAGCCGCCGACCGAGGACGACACCTCCAGCAACTGAGGACGGGGGGCCCGGGGAGGTTCCCCGAGGCCCTGCCGCCCGGACCGGTGGTCCGGCTCAGCTGTCCGAGATCAGGATGGCGCCGGTCAGCGCGCCGGTGACCAGCCCGATCTGCCACGGCCGGGCGCCGTACCCGCGCAGCTGCTCGCGCACGGCGTCGGCCAGTGCGGCCGGCTCGCGGGTCGCGGGCGGCTCCCACGCGAGGCGGCGTACGTGCTCGGGCGTGAGGAGGTTCTCCACCGGGAGGTCGTGCGCCTCGGCGAGGGTGAGCATCGACTCGCGGGCGGCCTTGAAGCGGCGGTCGGCCTCGGGGTACCGGTCGGCCCAGGTGCGCGGGTGGGGCGGGCCGTCACCGCGCGCCGGCTTGCCGGGCAGCAGCTGCTCGTCCATGGTCCGGGCCTCGTCGATGGCCTCCATCCACGTGCTGGAGTAGCGGTCGGCGCCGCGCCCGTGGAAGCCGGGCGTCCGCAGCAGGGCACGCCGGTCGGTGGGCATCGCACCCGCGGCGGCGACGAGGGCCGCGTCGGGGATGATCCGCCCGGGCGTGACGTCGCGCTCGCGGGCGATCTGGTCCCGGGCCTCCCAGAGGAGCTTGGCCGCGGCCACGTGCCGCCGGCCGCGGAGCTTGTGCACGCCCGACGTACGGCGCCAGGCGTCGACGCGTACGGCGGGCTCGAAGCCCAGCAGGTGCTGGAACTCCTCGCGCGCCCACTCCTGCTTGCCGGCCTCGCGGAGCTCGTCGATCATCAGTCGGCGCAGCTCCACGAGCGGCTCGACGTCGAGGGCGGCGTACTCCAGCCAGGGGGCGGGGAGCGGACGGGTGGACCAGTCGGCGGCGCTGTGCTCCTTGCGCATGCGCTGCCCGAGCTCGGTCTCCACCAGGCTGGCCAGCCCCACGCGGGGGTGGTTGAGCAGACGTCCGGCCAGCTCGGTGTCGAACAGGGACGTGGGCAGCAGTCCGACCTCACGCAGGCACGGCAGGTCCTGGGTCGCGGCGTGCAGGATCCACTCGGCGTCGCCCAGGGCCTCCTGCACGGGGCGCAGGTCCTCGAACCCGGTGGGGTCGATCAGCCAGGTGCCGGAACCCTCGCGGCGCAGCTGGATCAGGTAGGCGCGCTGGGAGTACCGGTAACCCGACGCACGCTCGGCGTCGATCGCGACGGGGCCGGACGCCGAGCCGAGGGCATCGACCGCGCGTGACAGGCCCGCCACGTCGTCGATCACCGGGGGCAGGCCCTCGCTGAGCTCGAGCAGGGGCGCCACCGGGGCCGGGGGACCGGCGGGGGAGTCGGGGGTGGTGTCGCTCATCGTCAGAGGCCGCGCTGCCCTCGGCGGCTCGGCATCGCCGTGACCCCTTCGGGGACGGGCGGCAGTCCGACCGCGGTGCACAGCAGCTCTCCCCACGCCTCCACGTGCGGGGCCATGGCGGGGCCGGCGCCCACCTCGTGCGCGGGAGTCCACGAGGCGCGGATCTCGACCTGCGCGGTGCTGGGTTCCTCGCTCATGTGTCCGAAGCTCTCGGTCGTCACCTTGGTGACGGTACCGGAGGCGGAGTGGTGCTCGGCACCGTGTGCGGTCAGGGCCTCGGTCAGCCACGACCACCCGACCTCGCCGAGCATGGGGTCGGCGCCCAGCTCGGGGTCGATGTCGGCCCGGGCGTACGCGACGCAGCGGAAGGTGCCGCCCCAGGCGTCGTTGCCGTCCGGGTCGTGCAGCAGGATCAGGCGGCCGGTGCCCGGCTCGTCGTCGTCGATGATGACGTCCGCGCTGAGCGCGGCGGACCACGGCGCGATGCGCTGGGGTGCCGGCATCTCCTCGCAGTGGATCTCGGGGCGCAGCGCAGCACCACGCATCGACGCGACCGCCGACCGGAACTCCTCCGGACCTTCGTTCGTGCGCTCGGGGGTGCGCTGATGGGCGACCATGGGCTCACAGTAGGCCAGCGGGCTGGCTCGGCGATGTGTCGCCACGCCGCCTGACCTGCGAAGATCGCGGGGTGACTCTCGCGCATCCGGGCCTGGCAGACAGTTCGTTCCTCCGTGCGGCACGGGGCGAGGAGCCGGACCACACGCCGGTGTGGTTCATGCGGCAGGCGGGGCGCTCGCTGCCGGAGTACCTCGCCATCCGCGAGGGCGTCACCATGCTGGACTCCTGCATGGACCCCGCGATGGTCACCGAGATCACCCTCCAGCCCGTGCGCCGCTACGGCGTCGACGCAGCGATCTTCTTCTCCGACATCGTGCTGCCGCTCAAGGCGGTCGGCGTGGACCTCGACATCGTTCCCGGCGTGGGTCCCGTGGTGGCCAACCCGGTCCGTACGCTCGATGACGTCGCGGCGATCGAGGACCTGACCCCCGAGCACGTCGGTTTCGTCACCGAGGCCGTGAGTTCGTTGGTGGGGGAGCTGGGCGCGACGCCGCTGATCGGCTTCGCCGGGGCCCCGTTCACGGTCGCCTCGTACCTCGTCGAGGGCGGCCCGTCCAAGGAGCACGCCAAGACCAAGGCGATGATGTTCGGCGCCCCCGACGTCTGGGACGCGCTGATGCGCAAGATCGCCGACCAGGCGGCGACGTACCTCAAGGTGCAGGTCGACGCCGGCGCCTCCGCCGTCCAGCTCTTCGACTCGTGGGCGGGCGCGCTCACGCCCGACGACTACCGCACGCTGGTGATGCCGCACTCGGCCCGGGTCCTCGCGGCCGCCGGCGAGCTCGGCGTGCCCCGTATCCACTTCGGGGTCGGCACCTCCAACCTGCTCGACCTGATGGGCGAGGCGGGCGCCGACGTCGTGGGCGTCGACTGGAGGACGCCGCTGGACCGCGCGATCGCGACGGTGGGCGACCGGGCGGTGCAGGGCAACCTGGACCCGACGCTGGTGTTCGCCCCGACCGAGGTGATGACCGAGCGGGCCGCCCAGGTCATCGAGGCCGGCAAACGGGCCAAGGGGCACATCTTCAACCTCGGCCACGGCGTCATCCCGTCGACCGACCCCGACCAGCTGGCGCGGCTCACGGAGTTCGTGCAGTCGTACCCCCGCTGAACCGGGGGCCGCTCAGCCGGTGACGGGCAGCGGCTCGGTGTGGCGCGCCGCGGACATCTCGAGTCCCTCGCGGGCGCCCAGCCGGGCCCGTCGCGCCGCCTGGCTGAGCAGGTGGTTCTGCAGGTCGCGCACCCGCAGTGGCGGCTGCTGGCGGCGGTGCTGCAGCACCAGGGTCACCGTCGTGCGGTCGCCCGCGATCGGGCGCGCGGTGATCAGGCCGGCCGTGTGCAGCGGGTCGCCCACCACGCTGTAGTCGGGAAGCATCGTCACCCCGAGCCCGTCGGCCACCATCAGCTTGCCCAGCTCGGCGCCGTCGGTGCTGTGCACGTCGCCGGGGAGCACGTTCCCGAACAGGCGGTGGGCCAGCCGGTGCATCAGGAAGCCGGAGCGCATCAGGATGACCCGCTCGGCGCGCAGGTCGTCGAGGGTGACCTCGTCCTTGGCGGCCAGCGGGTGTCCGGCGGGCAGCACGGCCACGGGGCGGCCGTGCATGAGGTCGGTGGAGACCAGGTCCGGCGGGGCGTCGTCGCCGTCGAGCACGTTGACCAGGCCCAGGTCGAGGCTGCCCTCCAGGAGCGCCGACTGGATCTCGTCCTGCTGCATCGGCATCACCTCGACGCTGGCGCCCGGGTGCTGCTCGCCGAACGACTTGATCGCGGGGATCAGGACGGTCGAGGTGGCGCCCATGACGGTACCCAGGCGCAGCACGCGGGCGGTCACGGTCTGGTCGCCGGCGGAGACACGCAGCCGCTTCACCGACTCGAGCACCTCCACCATGTTGGGCAGGAGCTCGCGACCCTGGCGGCTGATCCGGCTGCCGGAGCGGCGGCGGTCCAGCAGGATCACGCCGAGCTCGCGCTCCAGCTTGCCCACGGCCTCGCTCAGGGCGGGCTGGGAGATGTGGAGGCGTTCGCTCGCCTTGCGCAGGGAGCCGTACTGGGTCACCGCGACCACGTACTCCAGCTGTTCGATCCGCACCCGGGTTCCTCTCGTACGGGCCGGCGCGTGCCGTCCCGGCGGGTCGGGCGCCACCCCTGGGGGGAGATTCGCTCCGACTGGTTAGTCGATCAAATTGCGTGACTAAAGTCAGAATGATACCCCAGTCCGTCGCCCGGGGTGGCGCTCCCGGGGGTGAGAGGCAGGGGCTGTCACCCCGGTGGATGGTCCTGCCGTCCGGAGGGTGGGATCTGCTTGCACCGATCTAAGTATAGTGTTTCGATATATAAACAGTTGATCGGTGAGTGAGGTGACCATGTCGGACCAGGCCCGCGGGAGCGGTGGCCGCGTGCTGGAGCCACAGGCTTCGGTGGTCGCCCTGTCGACCACGAGGGTGCCGGTGCTCGACGCCGGGACCGCCCTTGCCGAGGCCGAGCGGCTGCGCGACGAGTTCGCCCGCGGGGCCGCGCACCGTGACGCGGAGCGGGTGCTGCCGCACGCCGAGGTCGCCGAGCTGGCCGCCTCCGGGCTGCTGGCGATCACGGTGCCCGCCGAGCACGGCGGTGCCGACCTGTCGACCGAGGTGGTGGCCGAGGTGTTCCGCCTGCTGGCCGCCGGGGACCCGAACCTCGCCCAGATCCCGCAGAGCCACTTCGTCTACGTCAACGCGCTGCGCCTCATGGCGGACGCGGACCTGCAGGCGCTCCTCTTCGCCGAGGTGCTCGCCGGCAAGTTCTTCGGCAACGCCCAGTCCGAGCTGGGCACCAAGCACGTGCGCGACTTCCGCGCGACCCTGCGCCCCGACGGCCCCGGCAGCTGGCTGCTGAGCGGCGAGAAGGCCTACTGCACCGGCGCCCTCTTCGCGGACTGGGTGCTGGTCCTCGCGCACCTCGACGTGGACGGCCCGCTGCACGTGGCCTGGGTCGAGCGCGGTGCACCCGGCCTGACCGTCACCGACACCTGGGACGGGCTGGGCCAGCGGACCACCGCCAGCGGGCAGGTCAGCCTCGTCGACGTGGTCGTCGACGCCTCGCGCACGATGCCCTACCACGACGTGTTCGACGGGCGGCCGCAGACGTACGGCTCCTTCGCCCAGACCCTGCACGCGGCCATCGACACCGGCATCGCGCGGGCGGCCCTGGCCGAGGCGGCCGACTTCGTGACGACGAAGTCCCGCCCGTACCCCGACGCCGGGGTGGAGCGGCACGCCGACGACCCGCTGGTCGTGCAGACCTTCGGTCAGCTGGAGGTCGCCGTACGCGCCGCGGAGGCGCTGCTGGCCGAGGCGGCGCGCGCGGTCGACCGGGCCAACGCCGACCTCACCGCTCAGAGCGCCGGGGCGGCCAGCCTCGCCCTGGCGGCCGCCCGGGCCGCGAGCACGACCGCCAGCGTCGAGGCCGGCAGCCGGCTCTTCGAGGTCGCCGGCACCCGCTCCGCCCTGGCCAGCCTCAACCTCGACCGGCACTGGCGCAACGCCCTTACGCACACCCTGCACGACCCCGCGGCGTGGAAGGTCCAGCACCTGGGCCGCCACGCCCTGGACGGCACCCTTCCCCCCAGCCACGGACAGATCTGACGGAGATGACACCCATGAGCAAGCTGACGTTCCACTGGTTCCTGCCCACCAACGGCGGCGACAGCCGCGCCATCGTGGGCGGTGGCCACGGCGTCGAGGCGACCGCGGCCAGCCGGCCGGCCGACGTGCCGTACCTGGGCCAGATCGCCCGCTCGGCCGAGCAGCTCGGCTTCGAGGCGGCGCTGACCCCGACCGGGGCCTGGTGCGAGGACGCGTGGGTCACCACGGCGATGCTCTCCTCGGTCTCGGAGCGGCTGAAGTTCCTCGTCGCCTTCCGCCCCGGCCTGGTCGCGCCCTTCCTGGCCGCCCAGATGGCGGGCACCTTCTCCAACTTGTCCAACGGGCGCCTGCTGCTCAACGTCGTGGTCGGGGGAGAGGACCACGAGCAGCGCATGTTCGGGGACTTCTCCACCAAGGACGAGCGGTACGCCTCGGCCGGTGAGTTCCTGCACATCGTCCGCTCCCTGTGGGCCGGCGAGACCGTGACGTACGAGGGCGAGCACCACCGCGTCGAGAACGCCACGCTCGCGCAGGTCCCGCGCGAGACGCCCGAGATCTACTTCGGCGGCTCCTCCCCGGCCGCCGGCGACGTCGCGGCGAAGTACTGCGACGTCTACCTGACCTGGGGCGAGCCGCCGGCAGCGGTCAAGGAGAAGATCGAGTGGATCCGCGGCCTGGCCGCGGCCCAGGGGCGCGAGCTGCGCTACGGCATCCGGCTGCACTCGATCGCCCGCGACACCTCCGCGGAGGCGTGGGCGGTCGCCAACCGGATGCTCGACGGCATCTCGTCCGAGCAGATCGCCACCATCCAGGCGGGCCTGCGGCGCAGCGCCTCGGTGGGCCAGCAGCGCATGCTCGACCTCAACGCCGGCAGCAAGGACGGCCTCGAGGTGCACCCCAACCTGTGGGCGGGCGTGGGCCTGGTCCGCGGCGGTGCCGGCACCGCGATGGTCGGCTCGCACAGCGAGATCGCCGACCTGGTCGAGCAGTACGCCGAGGTCGGGATCAGCGAGTTCGTGATGAGCGGCTACCCGCACCTGGAGGAGTCGTACCACTTCGGCGAGGGCGTGCTGCCCGAGCTGGCCCGCCGCGGCCTGTGGAGCCACCCGGCCCCCGCGGCGCACCCCACGACCTCGGTGCCGTTCGGTGCCGCCCCGGTCAAGGCGGCCGCGTCGTGAGCACGACCGAGCCGCGGGGTGCGCGGGTGGTGGTCCTGGTGGGCAACCCCAAGCCCGCCTCACGTACCCTCGACGCCGCGGTCCACCTGGCGACCGAGCTGGCTGGCGCCGTCGACCTGGTCGTCGACCTCGCCGAGTACGGCCCCCGGCTGCTCGACTGGTCCGACGAGGAGCCCGCCGACCTCGTGCGTCAGGTCGGCGGGGCCCGCCTGCTGGTCGTGGCCAGCCCGACGTACAAGGCGTCGTTCACCGGCCTCCTCAAGCTCTTCCTCGACCGGATCCCCGGCGACGGGCTCGTCGGCACGGTCGCCGTCCCGCTCATGCTCGCGGCCGGACCGGGACACGCGATGGCGCCCGAGGTCTTCCTGCGCCCCGTGCTCACCGAGCTCGGTGCCACCGTCCCACCACCGGTCTCAGCGTCCTGGACCGCGACCACGACGACCCGGCCGCCTACAAGGCGTGGCTCGACGTGGCCGGCCCGGTCGTCCGCGCCCTCGTGGCCTGAGCCGCCTCCCCCGAACCCCGAACGGAGTCCTTCCCGTGTCTGCACCCACCACCGACGTCACCGACGAGCGCGCCCTGCGTGACGCCTTCGGCACCTTCCCCAGCGGCGTGGTCGCCGTGGCCGCCCGTGTTGGTGGCCAGCTGGTCGGCATCGCCGCCAGCTCGTTCACCTCGGTCAGCGTCGAGCCCGCCCTCGTCTCGTTCTCCGTGGCCCGGTCGTCCAGCACCTGGCCGCTGCTGCGCACGGCCGGCGAGATCGGCGTCAGCGTCCTCGCGGACTCCCACGACGTGCTGTGCCGCCAGCTCGCCGGTCCGGCCGAGCGTCGCTTCGAGGGGCTGAGCCTGCGCACCAGCGCCGAGGGAGCCGTCCTCCTGGAGGAGGGCGTCAGCACGTTCACCACCCGCGTGCACGCCGAGGTGGAGGCCGGCGACCACTGGATCGTCGTCCTGGAGGTGCTGGCGGTCAGCGCCGACCCGGAGCGTGAGCCGCTGGTCTTCCACCGCAGCGGGTTCCACCGCCTGCACCGTGACGACCTCGACCCCGCGCGCCTGGACGGGCGCATCAACGGCGGGCCGGTCGAGGGCGGGACCGAGACGGGCGCCACGGCGACGGACGGGTCCGAGCAGGCGGCCTGACCGCCCGCCCGGCGTGGGTGGCAGGCTGTGCCCATGCCTGACGTCGTTGTCGTGGGAGGCGGGATCGCCGGCCTCGCCGCTGCCCGGGACCTGGCCCTGACAGGCCGTGAGGTGCTGCTCCTGGAGGCGTCGCCCCGGCCGGGCGGCAAGTTGCTCACCGCGCAGGTCGCCGGCCTGGGCGTGGACGTGGGGGCGGAGGCGATGCTCAACCGCCGGCCCGAGGGCGTCGCGCTGGCGGGCGAGATGGGTCTCGACCTGGTGCACCCGACCGGGGCCTCCTCCCGGATCCTCAGCCGCGGGGTGCTCCGCCGGATGCCGCGGACCCTGATGGGCGTCCCGTTCGACGTGGACGACGTCGAGTCCAGCGCGATCCTCTCGGCCGAGGGGATGGCCAGGCTGCGCGCTGAGGTCGTCCCCGCGGACCCACCGGGGGAGGACGTCTCCATCGGGGACCTGCTGTCCGAACGGTTCGGTGAGGAGGTCGTGCAACGCCTCACCGAGCCTCTGCTCGGCGGGGTGTACGCCGGCCACGCCCACGACCTCTCCACCGCCGCGTCGGTGCCTGCGCTGGTGCCGATGCTGGCCCGCGGCGGCAGCCTGCTCGACCAGGTCGCGGCCCTGCCCACCAGCGCGGCCCCGGTCTTCGCGAGCCTGGTCGGCGGGATGGGATCGTGGCCCGAGCGGTTCGCCGCGGAGGGCCTCGTCGAGATCCGTACGTCCGCGACGGTGCGGGAGCTGCGCCGCGACGGTGCCCGCTGGGCGCTGACCGTCGGGCCGACGACCGCGGCGTACACGGTCCACGCCGACCAGGTCGTGCTCGCGGCGCCCGCGGCCCCGACCGCCCGGCTCCTGGCCGAGGTGGCCCCCGAGGCGTCAGCGGCGCTGGCGCGCACGGAGGTCGCGAGCGTCGGCGTGCTCACCTTCGCCTTCCGGGCCGCCGACCTGCCCGACTGGGCCGAGGACGTCTCGGGCTTCCTGGTCCCGCCCGTGGAGGGCCGCGCGATCAAGGCGTCGACCTTCTCCTTCGCCAAGTGGGCGTGGGTCAAGGCCCTCGACCCCGACCTGCGCGTGCTGCGCACCTCGGTGGGGCGGCACGGTGACGTCGGTGCCCTGCAGCGCACCGACGCCGACCTGCTGGCCGAGTCGCGGGCCGAGCTGGCCGACCTCGTCGGCATCACCGGCGCCCCCGTCGACACGCACGTGCAGCGGTGGGGCGGCGGACTTCCCCAGTACCCGGTCGGTCACCTGGAACGGGTCGCCGCCGCCCGCGCCGCGCTGCCGGCGGGTCTCGCGGTCTGCGGGGCGTCGTACGACGGGGTCGGCATCCCGGCGGTGATCGGTGCCGCCCGGCGCGCGGCCGCTGCCCTCGCCGGGCGCTGAGGGGAACGCTCAGTCCGGCTCGACGGGCAGCCAGAGCTCGCAGGTGGCGGTGGAGAAGTCCTCGGCACGCTCCAGCACGGCCACGATCTCGGGGCCGGGGCGCAGCCGCCACGGCTGCGCCGGGAACCACTCGGTCGCGGTGGCCGCCCACGTGGACTGCAGCGCGTCCGGGTACGCCCCGCTGCTGCGGAAGACGGCCCAGGTGCCCTGCGGCACGTCGATCGTGTCGAGGTCGTCGGCCTCGGCGCTGCTGACGACCCCGTGCAGGTACGTCAGCTCGCTGCCCTCGGTGCGGTCGGGGTCGAGGTCGGTCGAGACCTGCAGGAGGCCGGCGGGCTCTGCGTCGTTGAGCTCCTTGAGCCGCTGGTGGGCGCTGGCCGGCAGCGAGGCCACGAACGACTGGATGTGCGGGTTGGCGCCCTGGTGGACCAGGGGGACCCGGGTGGAGTGCCCCACCAGTCGCAGGGCGGGCAGGTCGACGATACGGGTGTGCATGGGGGTGGTTCCTTCCACGGTGAGTCGGAACCGCAGGGGAGCCTGCGGTCGTACGGGGCCGCCGTCGCGCCGCACGTCGGCCGGCGAGGCGCCGTGCACCGAGCGGAAGGCCCGGTTGAACGCCTCGGTCGAGCCGTACCCGTGGGCCACGGCGACGGTGAGCAGGTCGGCGTCGGTGGTGAGCAGCGCGGTGGCCGCCACCGTCATCCGGCGCCGACGGACGTACTCGGAGATCCCGGTCCCGGCGAGCGCGGCGAACATGCGGCGCAGGTGGTACTCGGTGGTGCCCCGACGGGCGGCGAACCCGGCCACGTCGAGCTCGGCGCCGGGGTCGGCCTCGATCTCGTCGAGGAGGTTGTTGAGATCTCCGATCATGTCTCCACGCTAGGGCGCGCCACGGGGCCCGGCCCGACCATCGGTGCCCGGTCCGGTCGGGTCGGCTGCGGCGTGGACCGGGTGTGCGCGGGCATGGGGCGGGTCGGCACAATGACGGCATGACCTCGAACGCTGCCCGCACCCGCGAACTCAACGACACGATCCGCTACGCGATGTGGTCGGTGTTCAAGCTGCGCGACGTCGTCGGTGCGGCCGACCGGGCAGCCGAGGCCGCGGAGGTCGAGGCGTTCCTCGCCGAGCTCGCCGAGCAGGACGTGGTGGTGCGCGGTCTGTACGACGTCTCGGGCCTGCGCGCGGACGCCGACGTGATGGTCTGGTGGCACGCCGCGGACTCGGTGGCCCTGCAGAAGGCGTACGGCCGGTTCCGCCGCACCGCGTTCGGCAGCCGGCTCGAGCCCGTGTGGTCGCAGATGGCCCTGCACCGCCCGGCCGAGTTCAACAAGTCGCACATCCCGGCGTTCCTGGCCGACGAGGAGCCGCGTGCGCACATCTGCGTCTACCCCTTCGTGCGCTCGTACGAGTGGTACCTGCTCGACGACGGCGAGCGCCGCCAGATGCTCGCCGAGCACGGCAAGATGGGCCGCGACTACGCCGACGTGCGCGCCAACACCGTCGCCTCCTTCGCGCTCGGCGACTACGAGTGGATCCTCGCCTTCGAGGCCGACGAGCTGCACCGCATCGTCGACCTGATGCGTCACCTGCGCGCCTCCGAGGCGCGGCGCCACGTCCGCGAGGAGATCCCGTTCTACACCGGCTCGCGGGTGACCGCGGCCGAGCTGCTCGACCGCCTGCCCTGAGGCAACCCCCGGTACCCCCGTCCGGGGAAAACGGCGGGGGTTCCTTGGCATGAACCGGGGTGGCTGTGGCAGGGTCGGGGAGCGGCGCGACTGGCGCGCCGCCATGTCTTCGGGGGAGATAGTCCATGACACGTGCCTCGTCCTCGGTCCTGCGACGTGCGGCGCTGCCGCTCGTCGCTGTGGGCCTCGCAGTGAGCGGCATGGCCGTGCTGGCGCCTGCTGGTGCCCAGCCGGCCGCGTCTGACAAGGGATTCGGCTCGGCCACGGTCGAGAAGAACGACGACACCGGCGTGGTCGGTTTCGTCGGGGCCAAGCCCGGCCAGGCGCTCGCCTCGGGTGCCGCCAAGGGAGCGTCGGCCAGGACGGCCGCCCGCACCTTCGTCACCGACCGTGCGACCCAGTTCGGGCTCCGCGCCGAGGGCACCACGGTCGAGGTGACCGGGTCCCAGGCCCAGGCCGGCGGCGGCGACGTCGTACGGCTCCAGCAGGAGATCGGTGGCCTGCCCGTCTTCGGTGGCCAGTTCGTGGTGAGCCTCGACGAGTCCGGCGACGTCCAGTCGGTGGCCGGTGAGGCCACCCCCGAGACCGACGTCGAGACCACCGCCGCCGTGAGCAAGGCCGACGCGAGCGCCACGGCCGTCGCGGCGGTCGCCAAGTACAACGGCGTGAAGAAGTCCGGACTGCGCGTCACCGGCGCCAGCCTCGAGGTCTTCGACCCGCGCCTGGTCGGTGCCACCGACCCCTTCGGCGTCCGCCCGGCCTGGGTGGTCGACGTGCGCGGCACCCTCGACGTGGGCCGCAAGGTCGTCGTCGACGCCCGCACAGGGACCGTGGCCCTGGCCTTCGACCTCGTGCACGCCGCCAAGAACCGGATCGTGTGCGACGCCAACAACGCCGACGCGCACTACCCGTGCACCTCGCCGGTCTGGACCGAGTCGAGCCAGCCGGCCAACGGTGACCTCGACGTCCAGCGCGCCTTCGCCTACGCGGGTCACACGTACGACTTCTTCAAGAACCGCTTCAACCGCGACAGCCTCAACGGCGCCGGCATGCAGCTGAAGTCCACCGTCGACTACTGCCCGGCCGGCGAGGCCTGCCCGTACCCCAACGCCTTCTGGGACGGCGCGCAGATGGTCTACGGCGACGGCTTCGCCACCGCTGACGACGTGGTCGGCCACGAGCTCGCGCACGGCTTCACGACCTTCAGCTCGAACCTCTTCTACTACGCCCAGTCGGGCGCGATCAACGAGTCGCTCTCCGACGTCTTCGGTGAGCTGATCGACCAGTCCAACGGCGCCGGCAACGACGCTGCCAGCCAGAAGTGGCTGCTCGGTGAGGACCTGCCGTCCTCGGTCGGCGTGATCCGCAACATGAAGAACCCCGGGCAGTTCGGCGACCCCGACCGGATGCACAGCCCGCGCTACTGGAAGCGCTACGAGGACGGCGAGGGCGTCCACATCAACAGCGGCGTCGGCAACAAGGCCGCCTTCCTCATCACCGACGGCGGTTCCTTCAACGGCCAGAGCGTCACGGGCCTGGGCCTGACCAAGACCGCGCGCCTCTACTACACGGTCAACACGACGATGCTGACCTCGGGCAGCAACTACTCCGACCTGGCCAAGGGCCTGCGCCAGGCGTGCGCCAACCTGGTCTCCGGCGGCGTCGACGGCTTCGTGGCCGGCGACTGCACGCAGGTCGACAAGGCCGTCAAGGCCACCGAGATGGACAAGGCGCCCCTCGGCGCCGCCGCCCCGCGCTCCGCGTCGGTGTGCCCCACGGGCCGCTCCGTCGCGGCGACCACCTGGTCGGACGACCTGGAGACCCAGGCCGGTCAGTTCACCAAGCAGAACATCTCGGGCTCCAACGGCTGGTACTGGCCGCAGAACAGCCACCCGTTCACCGGGCTGGACGTCTCCTGGGCCTCCTCGGGCAAGACCAACGCGTGGGGCTACAACCAGGCCACGATCACCGACTCGGCGCTGCGGATGACCAACCCGGTCACGGTGCCCGCCAACGCGTACATGCACTTCCGCCACGCGTACCTGTTCGAGTTCAACCCGGCCAACGGCGGCACCTTCGACGGTGGCGTCCTGGAGTACTCGACGGCCGGCGCGAGCGGGCCGTGGAAGGACGCCAAGGCGCTGATGGTCTCGCCCGGCGGTGGTGGCACCTACAACGGCACCGTCTACGACCGGTACGGCAACCCGCTCGGCGGCCGTTCGGCCTTCGTGGGCTCCAGCCACGGCTACGGCTCCACCCGGGTCGACCTGGGCAGCCTGGCCGGCAAGAGCGTGATGTTCCGTTGGCGCGTGGGCTCGGACAACGAGCTCGACGCGTACGGCTGGTTCGTCGACGACCCCAAGATCGTCGACTGCGGCAAGGACACCACCGCCTCGGACACCAAGCTGGTCAAGAAGCCCAAGAAGACCACCAAGCTCCGCACGGCCGTCTTCACCTACCGGGCCACCGAGATCGGCTCGACCTTCCAGTGCAAGATCGACAAGAAGGCCTGGAAGAAGTGTGGCTCCAAGACCACGCTGAAGAACCTCAAGAAGGGCAAGCACACCTTCCAGGTGCGCGCCGTGGACCGGGCGAAGAACAAGGACAAGACGCCCGCGAAGTGGACGTGGACCATCAAGTGACGCCTCGCTGAGACGTGACGCACGACGGGCGTCGGGGACCTCACGGTCCTCGGCGCCCGTCGTACGTCCGGGCTGGTCGCGCAGGCACGCGACCGAGCGCTGCGACGGACCGGGAGCGGCCGGTCAGGTCAGCAGTGGCGCCACGAAGCGACGCACCAGTCGCCGCTCGGCGTCGGCGTCCGGACCGGGGCAGGCCAGGATCCCCATGATCGAGCGCAGCACCCAGGTGATGACCTCGCGATCTGCTCCGGGAGCCACCAGCGCGGACGTCCACGGCGCCGACGACAGCAGGTCGAGCAGGTAGGGCTGCTGGTCGGGTGTGGTCCAGGCGTCGAGGGTGGAGCGGGACCGCACCTCCGCGAGGACCTGCACGACCGTCTCGCACGCACGCTCCGTGGGGTCGTCGATCTCACGAGCGCTGGCGGTGGCGGACCGGACGATCTCGTACGCCTCGCGTCCCGCGAACGCGACCTGGAGGGCGAGCCGGTTCTCGAAGTGGCGGTACAGGGTGGCGCGTGAGCAGCCGGCCGCGGTGGCCACCTGGGCCATCGACACCTTCGACGGCCCGTGCTGGGAGAAGAGCTCCCCGGCAGCGGTCAGGATGGTCTCGAGGGAGGCATCGCTGCGCTGGGCTGCCCAGGTCCGTCCGGCGTCGTTCATGGTGTGAGCAGGATACGGGTGGGTCGGCGCACGTAGCCGCCGTCCGCCCATGTCACCGAGGCGTGGTCGACGGTGAAGTCGGGCACCCGGGTGAGCAGCTCGGTGAGCGCGACGCGCGCGGTCATCCGGGTCACGGCGGCGCCCAGGCAGTGGTGGGCCCCGTGGCTGAACGTGAGGATCTGCCGGGGACGGCGGCTGACGTCCAGCTCGTCCGCGTCGGCCCCGAAGGCCTCGGGGTCACGGTTCGCGGAGCCGTAGCACATCAGGACCTTACGTCCCTCCGGGATGACGCGCCCGCCCACCTCGACGTCGCGGGTGGTGGTGCGCGCGAGCCCCTGGACGGGGGAGGTCAGCCGCAGGAGCTCCTCGACCGCCGCGGCGGGGTCGGCGAGCGCCCGCTGGCGCTGGTCGCGGTACCGGTCGAGCAGGATCGCGCTGCCGCCGAGGAGGCCCGTGGTCGTGTCGTTGCCCCCGGTGACCATGGTGAAGGTGAAGGCGAGGATCCTCGCCAGCCCGGCGGCGTCGTCGCCCACGCCGGCTGCCACCAGGTGCGAGACCGTGTCGTCCCCGGGGTGGGCGCGACGGTGCTCGACGAGCTCGGTGAAGTAGGTCAGCATCGACCCGACGGCCTCGGCGGCGTTGCCGTACTCGCCTCCTGAGTTGGCCGTGACCACGGCGTCGGTCCAGGCGTCGAACCGCTCCCGGTCGGCCGGGGGGACCCCCAGGTAGTGGGCGACGACCATGCTCGGCAACGGCTTGAAGAGGCGCTCGACGACGTCCCCGCCGCCGTCCGCGACGAGCGCGTCCAGCCGCTCGGCGACGAAGGTGCGCACCTCCGGTTCGAGGCTCTCGACCTGGCGGGGGGTGAAGCCACGGGACACCAGGCGCCTGAACTCGGTGTGCGTGGGCGGGTCGGTCATCACGAACGGGGGGTTGTCGGCCATCCCGATCCGCTCGAGCTCGTCGGTCGCGACGGTCAGTCCTCCGGCCGAGGAGAAGGTCTCGTGGTCGCGCACGGCGGCGTACACGTCGCGGTGGCGGAACAGCACCCAGTAGTCGCGCCCGTCGGGGAGATCCACGTGGTGGACGGGGTCGTGGGTGCGCCACGCGCGGTAGAGGTCGAAGGGGTCTGCCCACGTGTCGGCACCGAAGAGCCGAAAATCGGGCATGCGAGACAAAGTGGCGCTCATGTCTCAAGATTGAGACAAAGATGCCACTTTGTCCAGCGCCTGTTCACTCCTCCGTGAGCTTGAGGCTGACCGAGTTGATGCAGTAGCGGTCGCCGGTCGGGGTTCCGTACCCGTCGGGGAACACGTGTCCGAGGTGGGAGCCGCAGCGCGCGCACCGCACCTCCACGCGCTTCATGCCGTGGGTGGTGTCCTCGAGGTACTCGATGGTGTCGGTGATCGGCTGGAAGAAGCTGGGCCAGCCGCAGCCGGAGTGGAACTTGGTGTCCGAGGTGAACAGCTCGGCGTCGCACGCCCGGCAGTGGTACGTCCCGGTCGCCTCGGTGTCGGTGTACTCGCCCGTGAAGGGACGTTCGGTGCCGGCCTGCCGGAGGACGTCGTACTCCTGGGGGGACAGCTGCTCGCGCCACTCGGCGTCGGACTTCTCGACCTCGTAACCCATGTCTCCACCGTAACGCCGTACGCGCGGGTGGGCCGCCGGGTCACGACTCTCCGGACACGAGGGCGCGCCCGCCGGGGCGGAGAAGCCGGCGGGCGCGCGGTTCGGGGTGGTGCGGGAGGACTCAGTGCGAGTGCTCGTCCTCCCACGCCGGGACGCCGTCGGTGACGGTGAGCTCGACGGTGCCGGTCGGTACGGGGACGCGGTTGACGACCTCGCCCTGCTCGAGGTCGACCACCACCAGCTCGTCGCTGGCGGGGTCGGTGACGTACGCGGTGGAGTCGACGACCTTGAGCACCGGCCCGGGCTGCTGCCAGTCGTCGGGCTCGCTCCACGCGCCGATCGTCGCGATGCGGGAGGTCTGCTTGCCGGTGGTGGGGTCGATGACGCGCAGGCTGCCGTCGTAGGTGAGGACCACGGCCTCGCCGTGGGGGCCGCGAGCCAGGGACCGGAACCAGTACGCGCTGCCGAGCTCGACCGTGCGCAGGGTGTCGGTGCGCGTGTCGGTCAACGACACCCGGGTGGGACGCTCGAGCTCGGCGTCCGGGTCGACCTTGTAGTCGCCGAGGACGACGGGGGAGTCGTGGTGCCCGGCGAGGTTGCCCACGCGGGCGTAGTCGTCGGCGACGTCGACCTTGTGGAAGCGTCCGTTGCGGTAGACGACGGGTCCGTCCTCGCAGCCGAGCACGACGACGTCGCCCTTCGCGGTGGGGCTGGCGGTCGTCTCGCCGTGGACGCCCGGGCACTCGTCGGTCTCGGCGACCACCTCGGCGCCGTCGCGCACCTCGACCCGGTGGCGCTCATCCTCGGTGCCCTGCGTCGTGAGCAGAGTGTCGTCGGAGAGCTGGAGGGCGACCCCGTGGTGGGCCTCGCCGGCGGAGTGGCGCGTCACGGGTGCGCCGGGCTCGGCGACCCGGCCCGACTCGACCACCTGGATGTCGCCGGTGCCGTCCGAGAACAGGGTGGTGAGCCGCTCGTGCACCACCACGTGGCCGGCGGTGGGTGCCTCGTACGACACGTCGGTCAGTCCGGCGGGGGAGACGTAGTAGTGGGCGTGGTCGCCGTGGGCCTCGGCCCTGATCCCGGTGTCGTAGACGCGGAAGAGGTCCCCGTCGGTGACCATCACGTGGCGGCCGTCCCCGGCGTCGTTGAGCCGCAGGAAGCCGTCGCGCTCCTCCTCGTCGAGGACCTCGCCGGTCTCGGTGTCGATGAGGGTGAGACCGGCCGGGTGGGCCACGAGGGCGCGCGGAGCCAGGTGCGACGCCTCCTGCTCGCCGGCGGGCGCCTCCTGGTCGGAGGTGGTCCCCGAGGAGTCGGGGTCCGTGGGCGCCGGGTCGGTGCCGCAGGCCGCCAGTGTCGTGATGAGGGCGGCGACGGCCAGGGCGGCGGCGCGGTGCAGTGGGCGTCGGAGCGGGGTGGTCGTGGGATCAGTCATGGCACGGGACCGTACTTGAGAATGAGAATCATTTTCAAGTCTGTCTCGACTAGAGTCTCGAACCATGGCGAAGGCGAGCGAGGCGTACGTGCAGGCCGGCGACCGTGAGGTGCGCGTCTCCTCGCCCGAGCGGGTCGTGTACGAGGCCACGGACCGCACGCCCGAGGTCACCAAGCTGATGGTCGCTCAGTACTTCGCCGACGTCGGCGACGGACTGATGCGGGCGCTGCGCGACCGCCCCACGGCGATGGAGCGCTGGCCCTCGGGGTGGCGGCCGGGGATGAAGCTCGCTGCGGGGCCGTTCGACAAGGACGCCGACGGCTTCTACCAGAAGCGGGTCCCCAAAGGGGCGCCCGACTACCTCGAGACGGTACGGATCACCTTCCCCTCGGGGCGCACGGCCGAGGAGATGTGCCCGACGGAGATCGCGGTGCCGGTCTGGGCCGCCCACATGGGCACGCTCACCTTCCATCCCTGGCCGGTGCGGCGCGACGACGTGGACCGGCCCGACGAGCTCCGGATCGACCTCGACCCCCAGCCCGGCACCACCTTCTCCGACGCGGTACGGGTGGCCGGCGTCGCGCGCGAGCTCAGCGAGGACCTCGGCATGCGGGCGTTCGTGAAGACCTCGGGCAACCGCGGCGTGCACGTCTTCGTACGGATCGAGCCGCACTGGGAGTTCGCCGACGTCCGGCACGCGGCCATCGCCTTCGGCCGGGAGCTGGAGAAGCGCGACGACCAGGTGACCACGGCGTGGTGGAAGGAGGAGCGCGGCGAGCGGATCTTCGTGGATTTCAACCAGAACACGCGCGACAGGACGATCGCCAGCGCCTACTCGCTGCGCCCGCAGTCCGGCGCGCCGGTCTCGACGCCGCTGGCGTGGGCCGAGCTCGCCGAGCTGGGCGACCCGTCCGAGCTCAACCTGTTCACCGTGCCGGAGCGCCTCGCCGACGGTGACCCGTGGGCCGAGATCGACGACGTGCACCACTCGCTCCAGCCGCTGCTCGACCTGTGGGAGGCGCATCCCGTCGAGCTGAACTTCCCGCCGGACCACCCCAAGATGCCCGGCGAGCCGCCGCGGGTGCAGCCCAGCAAGAAGGTCGAGGCGCACTGGGACGAGGAGGGCAACCGGGTCGAGGGCGCCTGACGCTTGCCATCACGGTGGCCAACGCGGTCGGTCTCGTCGGCCTGGTCCTGATCCAGCTCGTCGAGGTGCGCTGGGCGCTCATCCCACTCGCCCTCGGCGCGGACCTCTTCTACGCCGCCGGTTGCCTGTCGCACGCGCGGAGCACCCGCCGGTGAGCGGCGACCTGGATCCCGTCATCCACCCGACGCACCGCCTGCGGATCTGCGCCGTGCTCGCGCAAGGTCTGGCTCTCCCTGACCCGGCCCGGGGCTGCGGCGTACCGGTCGCACGTGGCCGCGCTGCAGGAGATCGTGTCGGGCTCCTTTGCTCCCGATCCGGCCGGCGCCGGGCCCGGGGGCGACTGAGTCCGGAAATCCGCCCGAGCGGCGGCGCGCTTTCGTCATCTGGTTCACTGTCTCGGTAAAGTCGAGTTACTTAGTCCAAAAACACCGTTGAAGGAAGTGCTCCATGGGCCCAGTGATCGGGTACGTCCCGGGCGTGTACGACCTGTTCCACGTCGGACACCTCAACATGCTCCGCCAGGCGCGGGAGCGGTGCGACGTCCTCGTCGCCGGGGTCGTGGCCGACGAGGTCTGCGAGGCCACGAAGGGGATCCGCCCGACGGTGCCGCTGGGGGAGCGGATCGAGATCGTCGACGCCATCGGCATCGTCGACGCCACGTACGTCGAGGCGACGACCGACAAGACCGACTCGTGGCGCGACGTCGGCTTCCACCGGCTCTTCAAGGGCGACGACTGGCGCAACACGGCCAAGGGTCGCGCGCTGGAGACCCTCATGGGCGGCCTCGGGGTCGAGCTCGTCTACTTCCCGTACACCATGCAGACCTCGAGCACCGCGCTGCGCCGCGCCCTCGCGGTACGGACGGAGCAGGTGTCGTGAGCGCAGTCCTCTCCGAGGCCGGCGCGTTCGAGGTCGACGACGCCGGGGTCGTGGTGGGCGGCGACCACGGTCCGCTGGTGCTGAGTGTCGACGGCCAGTACGTCTGGTCGTTCACCCCGGCCCGCGACGGGCAGGTGCACCGCCGCGGCGTCCTCGTGGAGTGGCCGGTCGTGCTGCGCCGGTTCCTCGACGGTCGCGGCACCGTCACGATCGCCGAGGCCGCCAGCGGCGAGGTGCTGTACGAGGCCGAGGTCGCGCTGGGTGACGGCGTCGGGCCACTGCGGATCGTGGACGGCTCCGGCCACCCGCTGTCCGTCGACAAGGTCGGGCACCTGACCCGTTCGTTCGCCGACACCGACGAGTCGGTCCGCCTGGAGATCCTGCGCGGCACCCAGCGCGCGCTCAGCGACCTGCGCGAGGGCTGCGGCGTGGAGGCGTACCTCAACTACGGCGCCCTGCTCGGCGCGGTCCGCGACGGCGCCATGATCGCCCACGACTCCGACACCGACGTCTGCTACGTCAGCGACACCGAGTCGCCGGCCGACCTGATCGCCGAGTCGTACCGCATCGAGCGCGAGATGCTGCGTCGCGGCTGGAAGCTGATCCGCATGTCGGGCGGCGACATCAAGCTGCTGCTCCCGCTCTCGGACGGGCGCCAGTGCCACATCGACATCTTCGTCGCCTTCTGGCAGTTCGGGGTCTTCTACCAGCTCGGCAACCGCAGCGGGCACCTCCCGCGGGAGGCGGTGCTGCCGGTCTCCACGATCGAGCTGCACGGGCACGAGTTCCCCGCGCCCGCCGACCCGGAGGCGATGCTCGCCTTCATCTACGGCGAGGGCTGGCGCGTCCCCGACCCGTCGTTCACCTACCGCGACCCGCGCGACGGTGTGCGCCGCCTCGACGGCTGGCTGCGAGGGTTCCGTACGCACATGGGCCGCTGGTCCGAGTTCCATAGCGGGCCGGGGCGCCAGCACCGCAAGCGGCGCAGCGACTTCGCCCGCTGGGTGCGCGACCAGATCGGACCGGACACCCCCATCGCCGACATCGGTGCCGGGGCTGGCAAGGACGCCTCGTGGTGGGCCCGCCAGGGGCACACGGTGCGGGCGTACGAGTTCTCGCTGGCCGGCCGGGCGCGGATCACGCGCCTCGCCGCGCGGGAGGGCATCGACCTGGGGCCGTACAAGCTCACCCTCGGGGAGACGAGGTCGGTGCTCGCCAATGGGGCCGACCTGGCCCGCAACCCGCACCACCTCACCGCCCGGCTGCTCCTGGGCTGTCTCGACGACGCCGAGCGCGCCAACTTCTGGCGGTTGGCGCGGCTGTCGCTGCGCGGCACCGGGCGGGCGCTGTTCCTCGAGTTCAGCGCCCGAGGGACGGGGCTCGTGCCCCGCGAGCAGCTCCACGACCCGCAGCCGTCGCACCTGGTACGGCGCCTCGACGTGCGCCACGTACGGCGTGAGATCGAGGAAGCCGGAGGTCGCATCGAGCACATCGAGGTCGGGCCCGGAACCGACGTCACCGACACCCCCGACCCGTCCGTGTGCCGGATGCGCGTCACCTGGACCACCGAGAGGAACACCCCATGAGCATCGTCCGTCGTCTGCTGGCCGTCGTGGCCGTCCTGAGGAACAAGCTGCGCGGAGTGCGGGCCGAACGCTTCGGCGTCCTGTCGCGCATCCGTGCGCTGGAGGCGGAGGCGCAGGAGGCGCGCCAGCTCAACCGCCGCATCGCCGAGCTCACCGACGTGGTCGAGGAGCTCCTCGTCCCGCTGGCCGCGGAGCGGCGGCAGCAGGCACCCGAGGTGCTGGAGCGGTACCGCACCGCCCTCTGACCGCGTCCGTCGCCTGCCCGGTCCGCGCCCGCGGGCCGGGCAGCGGTGCGTTCAGTCCTCCCAGGGAGCGTGCACGGGGAAGTACGCCTCGCAGAACTCCGGCAGCACGCGGGCGGTCAGCTCGACGTCGTTGTCGGCGTGGTCGCCCAGGCAGAAGAAGTCCTGGTCGCGGCGCATCAGCCGCTTGAGGCGTCGCTCCACGTTGGCCGCGCCCATGGTGACGAAGGACCACTCGGCCTCCGCCACGTGCGCCCTGCCGGTCGCGAGCCCGTAGTGCTGGGCCAGGTTGGACAGCAGGGACACGTCGGTGCCCGAGCGGAAGGGAGCCCGCGCCGTCGCGGCCAGCTCCGCCGGGAAGCGCTCCTCGATCTCGCGCAGCACCGACACGCGGTGCGGGTACGGCGTGTGCCCGACCATCGGTCCGGTGGTGACGCCGAACGCGTCGGTGAGCAGCCGGCGGTTGTTGGCGGCGGCCAGCTCGTACGGCATGACGGCCGCGCCGGGAACCCCCAGCAGGGACGAGGGGGAGAGGAAGACGGCCGGTGAGCCGCCGGGCCCGAAGAACGTCTCGGGGGCCAGCGGCCGCCCGAGCATGATGTCGTCGTTGAAGTAGATGAAGTGCTCGGCAAGCCCGTCGATGCGGTGCAGGGCGGTCTCGATGGCGTGCGAGTTGAACGTCGGCAGCGCGTCGGCCGGCAGGATGTCGCGGTGGTCGACCAGGCGGACCTTCGGGTGGTCGCGCAGCCACGCGGGGCGCTGTCCCGCGGTGACGACGTGGATCTGGCGGACCCAGGGCGCGAACAGGTGCAGGCTGCGCAGCGAGTACCGCAGCTCGTCGAAGTTGCGGTACCGCAGGTCGCCGGACGGGGTGGGGGCCTCGTCGTCACCGCGTCGCTGGCGCCGGGCGGCGTCCCAGACGGGGTCGGAGCCGTCGACCCACGTGTAGACCACGTCGACGGGAGCGGGCGCGTCGGTGCTCGTGGGCAGCGACGTCCACGCCAGCGTGGGCACCTCGACCCCGGCGACCTCGAGCGTGCCGCGCGGGGTGCCCGGCGGGACGGTCCGGGTCCAGGCGTTCCAGTCCGGGGCCACCAGGGAGCCGTCGAGGGCGGTGTCCCAGAACTCGACGGCCACGCCCGCGCCGGCGCTCAGGTGCGTACGCCGTCCCGCGTGCCGCGGCCAGGGCTCGACCAGGAGCCGGCCGGGTGCGGTGTTGCGCAGCGTCGTGGCCATGCGCGCCACGGTGTCGCGACGCTCGGCCCACCCGTTCTGGCCCGGGTCGAGGATGCTGAGATGGGCCGGCGCCTGCTCGGCCAGGTGGTCCAGCAGCGCCCCCTGCCGCTCGTGCGGCACCACCACGAGGGGTGCCTCCGCGGCGGGCAGCACGAAGGCCTCGTCGCCGGCCCCGGCCAGCACGAGGCGCAGGACCTCGGCGCGCACGTCCTGCGGGGTGCCGTCGGCCACCGGACCGCCGGCGCGGCTGAACGCCCGGCGGGGCTTCGGGGGCTCTCCGCCCAGGGCCGCCCGGGTGAGGATGCGCTCCCAGCGCTGCGCGATCTCGTCCGCGTCGTACGCCGCCGAGGCCGCCAGTGCCCCGGCGCCCAGCCGGGCGCGCAGCTCGTCGTCGGAGCCGACGCGCAGCATGGCCGAGGCCATCGAGTCGATCGACTGGGGAGTGACGAGCAGGCCGGACTCCTCGTGGGTGACCAGCTCGCGCGGCCCCGAGGGGCAGTCGTAGCTGATCACCGGGACGCCCGCCGACATCGCCTCCTGCACCACCAGAGGCAGTCCCTCGGTACGGCTGGACAGCAGGCACACGCCGGCCGCCGCCCACTCGGGGCGCATGTCGTCGACGGCGCCGGCCAGCTCGATGCGGTCCGCGTACGGGCTGCGTCGCACGACCTCGGCGAGCTCGGCCGCCGCAGGGCCGTCGCCGAGGATCCGCAGCCTCCACTCGGGGAGCCGCTCGGCGACCTGCGTGAACGCCGCCACGAGGTGGTGGAACTGCTTCTCGCCGGCCACCCGTCCGGCCGCCACGAAACTCCGCGCCGACGGGTCGGCGGGCGGCTGCGGGGCCAGGGGCAGCGCGTTGGGGACGACCACGATCTCCGGGGCCAGCGGGCCGAGCTGCGCGGCGAGCCAGTCGGCCTGGACGCGGGTCAGCATCGCCACGGTGGCGACCCGTGGCGCGTAGGCGAGCAGGGGCGTCAGGCCGCCCGCGCGGTCGGCGGAGCTGCGGTGCTCCTGGTGCACCACCCGGACCGTCGGCGGGCACCACTGCACGGCCAGCGCCATCAGGGCAGGGGTGACGGTGACCAGGACATCGACGTCGAGGGTCGGCAGGTACGCCGCCACGGCGGCGTCGGTGTGGGCGCTGTACTGCCAGTCCCACGAGTGCGGCACCAGGCGGGAGGGCTCGGAGTGCGCGGCCGGTTCGTCGCGCACGTCGGCGAGGTGGTCGACCCGGATCCCGGCGTCGATCGCGTAGTGGGGCGTCTCGGCCTGACGGGTGACCGAGACGAGCCGTACGTCGACGTTGCCCCGCCGGGCCAGGGCGTTGGCCTGGGTGATGACGGACCGCGAGGTGCCGCCCATGCTGTCGAGGTCGAGGACCAGGAAGCCGACACTCAGGCGCCGTCCACCCGGTCCGGGCGGCCCGCCGTCGCTGGGGTCGCGAGACGGCCGCCGGCCGAAAGGCCTCACAGCCCGGAGACGCCCTCTCCGGAGCCGGCCTGCTCGTCGAAGGTCTCCGCCTCGACGAGGTGGAGGACCGGTACGCCGAGCTGGCGCCGTGCCCGGGAGGTCCAGTCGACGTGGAAGAACTCGGCCACCACGTGCGGGCGGGTCATCACGATCGCCTCGCGGGCGTCGATGTCACGCACCTTGGCCACGAGCGCCTCCACCGGGGGCAGAGTGATCGTGGAGCCGATCGCCTGGCCGCCGGCCGCCACGAGGGCGTCGATGCTGCGGCCGAGCTGGTCCTCGGCGTCGTCCTGGCACTCGGCGCGCACCTGGGCGAGGTCGATCTCGGTGAGCGCGAGCGCGGGGGAGGCCATCACGTCGCCGGCGCCGAGGCTGCCCAGCGACGCCTCGATCCGTCCGGCGGCGTCCTCCACGGGCAGCAGCACGTGGTACACGACCTGGTCGGTGATCGCCTCGTGCAGGGAGCGCACCTGAGCCGCGTCCTTGGCGCTCAGTGCCTGCTCGACGAGCAGGACCACCGGGTAGGTGCCCACGCCGTCGAAGATGTCGTCGGGGTTGACCCCCGAGGTGCTCGCGTCACTCACGGTGCTCTCCCTGGTGGTGGCTGGAGGCGGCCTGCCGGGTCGGCTGGTCGTCACCCAAGATTCTAGTGAGGTCGTAGCTGCTGGCCTCATCCAACTGGCCGTAGTCGCACGAGGTCGGCTCGCGGTCGGTGCGCCAGCGCTTGAACTGGGCGGTGTGCCGGAAGCGGCGGCCCTCCATGTGGTCGTACTTGACCTCCAGGACCCGCTCGGGGCGCAGCGGCACGAAGCTGAGGTCCTTGCCCGCGCTCCAGCGGCTCTGGGTGCCCGGGGTGCGGTCGGGGTTGGCGATCGCCCACTCCTGCCAGGCGCCCCACGGGTGCTCGTCGAAGGCGCACACCAGGGGCGCGAGCTCCTCGACCAGCTCCGCGCGCCGGGCGGCGGTGAACGAGGCGGCCACGCCGACGTGGTTCAGGTCGTCCCCGTCGTACAGGCCCAGCAGCAGCGAGCCGAGCAGCGGCTGCTCGGGGGTGGAGTTCTTGTGGTGGCGGTACCCGGCGACGACCACGTCCGCGGTGCGCTCGTGCTTGACCTTGAGCATGAGGCGCTTGTTGGGCTCGTACGGCGCGTCGAGGGGCTTGGCCATCACACCGTCGAGCCCGGCGCCCTCGAACTCGTGGAACCAGCGCTCGGCCTCGGCGGGGTCCTCGGTCGTACGGGTGACGTGGAACGGCCCGCTGTCGGGCAGCCCGGCCAGCGCCGAGGTGAGCGCGGCGCGGCGCTCGGTGAGCGGGCGGTCGACGTACGAGATGTCGCCCAGGGCGAGCAGGTCGAAGGCGACGAAGCCGGCCGGCGTCGTCTCGGAGAGCAGCTTCACCCGCGAGGCGGCCGGGTGGATGCGTTCCTGGAGCGTCTCGAACTCCAGGCGTGACCCGCCGTCGGGAGTGGTCAGGGCGACGAAGATCTCCCCGTCGAGCACGATCCGCTCGGGCAGTTGCTCGCGCGCGGCGGCGACGACCTCGGGGAAGTAGCGGGTCAACGGCTTGGTGTTGCGACTGGTCAGCTCGACCTCGTCGCCGTCCTTGAAAACCAGGCAGCGGAAGCCGTCCCACTTGGGCTCGAAGGAGTACCTGCCGACCTCGCTGGGCACGCGGGGAGCGGCCTTGGCGAGCATCGGCAGGACCGGGGGCATCACGGGCAGGTCCACGCAGCAACCGTAGTCCCGCTGCGGCTAGAGTGGCGCCGTCCCGCACGGGACGTTCCCCGGTTGGTCTGCCGGCAGGGCCCGCCTGACTTTGAATCAGGACTAGCGACGTAGGTTCGACTCCTACCCGGGGAGCCAGCCTCGCCGTCATACGTTGGTGCTGTCTCGGGCTCCGTGTCAGGCGTTGCGCTCTCGCGGGGCCCAACGTCATACGGTCCGCTCTCGCGGGGGCTCCCTGTCATACGGATCCGTACCTATAGGTGCGGGTCTGGATGACGTACGGCCGGGGCGGGCCGCCTGTGGATGACGTACGCCAGCGATCTGCTCCGCGGCACGGTCGCGCCGTGGTTCCCTAGCACGGTGACGATCAGGAGCGACGTCCCACCAGTCATCCGGATCGCCGGGGCGCTCGGCCTGTTCGCCGTGGCCCTCGGCCTCCTCGCCGCGGGACACTTCATCCAGTTCGACGACGTCGAGGGGTACGGCAGCGATCGGTGGGTGAGGCCGTTGGGGTACCTCTCCGCCCTGACGCTGGTCGTCAGCGTTGCCGTCGCGTGGCGCGACGACCTGGCCCGACGCCTGCTCGGCCTCAGCATCGGCGGGCTCCTCATCCTCGTCGGGTGGCAGCACGCCAGCAACGACGGGTTCCGTTTCGTCTGGACCGCGGACGAAGAACTGGTCCTGCTCGAGGTCGTCCTGGTCCTGATCGCGCTGATCCTGGTCGCCACCAGCATCCGTGCGACCGGTCCGGCCGAAGTGGGAGGGCGCTGGTACGTGCGAGCCGTCGGCTACCTGGCCGCCACCGTGGTGCTGATGTTCGTCGCGCTCATGCTGGGCTTCAGCTACTGCGAGTCAGCCCGCGGGGAGGCCAGCGGCAACTGCGGAGTACCTGAGGCGACGGCCCTGACGTGGGCGGCCGGCGCGCTCGGCCTCTGCCTCGTCGGCGTCATCGTCACCGAGCTGGTGCTGCGCAGGAGGAACCGGGCCTCGCGTGTCGCACCCGCTCACGGGTAGCACCGGTTCTGCGTCATACGTCCCCGCGCTGACGGCGTACCCGTCATCCGTCTGCGCTCTCGGGCGTCGCTGCGTCAGGCGTAACCGCACCAATAGGTACGGGTCCGCATGACGTACGCGGAACGCATGACGCACGCGGGACGCATGACGGACCGCTCGGGCGTGCGCGGCGGGTGCCGCGTGGATGAGGATGCCGTGCGCCACACCTGACCCGGGCCGCACCCGGGGCGGTTAGCCTTTCGGGCATGGAGAACCTCACCGTCATCGTCCTGGCCGCCGGCGGCGGCACGCGCATGAAGTCGAAGACCATGAAGGTGCTCCACCCCGTCGCCGGGCGCAGCATGATCGGTCACGTCCTGCACGCCGTGCAGGCCGTCGAGCCGACCCAGGTCGTCGCCGTCGTCGGCCACCAGCGCGAGCAGGTCGCCCCGCACATCACCAGCCTGGTCCCGGACGCGCTGCTCGCCGTCCAGGAGACCCAGGACGGCACGGGCCACGCCGTACGCATCGCCATGGAGGCCGCCTCCAGCGCCGGTGCCACGCACGGGACCGTGCTCGTGGCCGCCGGCGACACCCCCATGCTGACCGGCGACAGCCTGCGCGCCTTCGCCGCCGAGCACGAGGCCGCTCAGCGGGCCGTCAGCATCCTCACCGGTCGCGTGCCCAACCCGTTCGGGTACGGCCGCATCGTCCGCAACGAGGAGGGCGACGTCGAGGCGATCGTGGAGGAGAAGGACGCCACCCCGCTGCAGCGCGACATCGACGAGATCAACTCCGGCATCCTCGCGTTCGACACCGAGTTCCTGCTCAGCGCGCTGCCGCGGCTGACCAACGACAACGCCAACGGCGAGTACTACCTCACCGACACCGTCAAGATCGCCCGCGAGGACGGACTCACCGTCGGCGCACACCTGATCGACGACGTCGCCCAGACCGAGGGCGCCAACGACCGCGCCCAGCTCGCCGCGCTGGGCCGCGAGATGAACCGCCGCATCGTCACGCAGTGGATGAAGGACGGCGTCACCGTCATGGACCCGGCCACCACCTGGATCGAGGCCGACGTGGTGCTCGAGCCCGACGTCACGATCCTGCCCGGCACCCAGCTGCTCGGGGCGACCGTCATCCACGAGGACGCCGTGGTCGGCCCCGACTGCACCCTCAAGGACTGCGAGGTCGGCGCCGGCGCCCGCGTGGTGCGTACGCACGCCGAGCTGGCCGTGGTCGGGGACGGCGCCAGCGTCGGTCCGTTCGCGTACCTGCGCCCGGGCGCCCAGGTGGGCATCAAGGGCAAGATCGGCACGTTCGTGGAGGTCAAGAACTCCCAGATCGGGGACGGCGCCAAGGTGCCGCACCTCTCGTACGTGGGGGACACCGAGATCGGCGAGGGCACCAACATCGGCGCCGGCACGATCTTCGCCAACTACGACGGCGTCGCCAAGCACCGCACGGTCGTCGGCAAGTACGCCCGCACCGGCTCCAACAACACCTTCGTCGCCCCGGTCACCGTCGGCGACGGAGCTGGTACTGCCGGCGGGACCGTGGTCCGCAAGGACGTCCCGGCCGGAGCGCTGGCGCTGACCCGTGGCGAGCAGCGCAACCTGGAGGGCTGGACCGAGTCCCGCCGCCCGGGGACCGCCCAGGCCGCCGCGGCAGCGGCTGCGCGGGAGGCGGCCGAGATGGGGGAGAACCCGCCCTCGGCGTGACCTCGCCCACCTCTGTGCGTCCACGTGCGGGGTCGGGGTTGGGGATGCGGCGGAGTGTGCGCCAGAATCGCCGAGGTAACTCCAACGCCGTCCCCGAATCAGGAGTCACAGCCCGTGAGCGGTAAGAAGCGGACCACCGAGAAGAATCTGATGGTCTTCAGCGGACGGGCGCACCCCGCTCTCGCTGAGCAGGTCGCGGACCTGCTGGAGACCGGTCTGGTGCCGCAGAGCGCCTACGCCTTCGCCAACGGCGAGCTGTACGTCCGGTTCGAGGAGTCCGTGCGCGGCTGCGACGCGTTCGTGATCCAGAGCCACACCGCTCCGATCAACGAGTGGATCATGGAGCACCTGATCATGGTCGACGCGCTCAAGCGCGCCTCGGCCAAGCGGATCACCGTGGTCATGCCGTTCTACGGCTACGGCCGCCAGGACAAGAAGCACCGCGGCCGCGAGCCGATCTCGGCCCGCCTGGTCGCCGACCTGTTCAAGACCGCCGGCGCCGACCGCCTCATCACGGTCGACCTGCACGCCGACCAGACCCAGGGCTTCTTCGACGGTCCCGTCGACCACCTGATGGCGCTGCCGCTGCTGGCCGACTACGTCAAGGAGAAGTACGGCACGGAGGACCTCGCCGTCGTCTCCCCGGACGCCGGTCGGATCAAGGTCGCCGAGAAGTGGTCCGCCCGCCTCGGCGGCGCCCCGCTGGCGTTCATCCACAAGACCCGGCGTACGGACGTCGCCAACGAGGTCGTCGCCAACCGCGTCGTCGGTGAGGTCGCCGGCAAGATCTGCGTGCTGACCGACGACATGATCGACACCGGCGGCACCATCGTGAAGGCCGCCGAGGCGTGCATGGCCGACGGCGCCAAGGGCGTCGTCATCGTCGCCACCCACGCGATCCTCTCCGACCCCGCCGTCGAGCGCCTCAAGGGTTCGACCGCCGTCGAGGTCGTCGTCACCGACACGCTGCCGATCCCCGAGGACAAGCAGTTCGACAAGCTCACCGTGCTGTCGATCGCGCCGCTGATCTCGCGGGCCATCCACGAGGTCTTCTCCGACGGTTCCGTCACCACCATGTTCGACGGCATGGCCTGACCCACGCCGTACGACAAGAGCCCCCGGCGCTGCCGGGGGCTCTTGCTGTTGTGCCGTGCGCCGGGCACCCGCCCGGGGGCGGGGCGTCATACGAACCGGCGCGCAACGGGGATGCGTCATGCGACTCCCTTGCTGGACACTGCGCCGTCATGCGAACCGGGACCTATAGGTACGGGTTCGTATGACGCAGGGGCTCCCGGGGGCGGGTGCGTAGGACGCAGGGCTCTTAGAGGCGGGTTCGTACGACGGCCGCCCGCCCAGGTACGGGCCACGAGCAGTCGGAGCAGCCTCAGTCCGAGCTGCGCGCGGCGAGCCTGCGTGCCGCGTGCTGGACCAAGGCGAGCTCCTCGGGGTCGGTGGCCAGGCGCTCGGGCACGTCGCCGCCGAGCAGGGCGGCGGGCAGGGCGAGCCAGCCCCACACGGCCCAGGCGTCCAGGGGGCTGGCACCGAGCACGGCGAGGATCTCGGCGAGCTCGGGGCGTACGTCACCGGCGGGGGTGAGCTGGAACGCGGGGACGACCGTACGCTCGGCCTCGCCCTCCTGCACGGGGACCACGAGCAGCTCGTGCTTCGGCGCCGACTTGTGCACCCAGAAGCGGGTCCCCTCCACGCTGGTCCCACGCAGCGCGGCGAGCGACTCGTACGTGTGGGTGGGCGTCTCCATCAGCTGCTGGCGGACCTGGGCGCGCCGCGCGAGCTGCAGCAGCGCCACCGGCACCGCGTGGGCGGGCTCGTCGCCCTCCTGGTGGAGCAGCGCGTCGAGCTCGAGGAGCTGCTCGCGGGTGAGGGTGTCGCCGGTGGCGGGGTCGCGCCACACGGCCTCGCCCGAACAGTTGCGCTGCACGGTGGGCAGCCCCGCCTCGGCCAAGTGCCCCAGCAGGCCGAGCCCGTCGAGCCAGTCGGCCAACCGGTCACCCAGGGTGTCGAGGCCGGAGAAGTCGCGCTCGTCGGACGTGCTCATGGGTCCAAGCCTGCCTCCTCCGCGAGTCGCACGTCGCGGCAGGGTCGTGCCGTGGCGTGCGCCGGAGCCCCGCCACGACGGTCACGGCTGCTCGCGCAGCACCAGGTCGAGGTCGTCGAGGTGGTCGGCCAGGCCACGGCCGATGACCACCGGCACGTCGGGCTCCGCCAGGGCAGCCGCCAGTCGGTCGCGCAGCTCGTGCCGCAGGGCCGAGGGCAGCGGCAGCCACGGGAAAGACTTGCTCAGGACGTCGCCCATGCCCTGCCCGGAACGCCGCGCCAGGTCGACGAGGAGCGCGGGCGCCTCCACGAGCCAGGGTGCGAGCAGGTCCGCCTGCTCGGCGCGCCACAGCCCCGCGCTCAGCGCGGTGACCTCCCGGTTGGACAGGGCGCCGGAGGCCAGCTGCTCCCACGCCGCCTGCTTGGCGGTCCGGTTCGGCTCCGCCGCCGTCGCCGTCAACGCCCGAAGCTCGCCCGCGCGGGACGGGTCGCGGAGGCTCTCGGCCTCCACGTGCTCGGGGTGGCCGAGCGACGACAACCGGGTGACGATGCTCCAACGCACCGTCTGGTCCGCCTCGGGGAGGTCTGCGTCGCCGGCGAGCCACGTCGTGAGCAGCCCGACGTCGTGGCTGTACCCCGCGAGCAGGCGGCTCGCCGCGCCCCGGCGCTCCGCGTCGCCGGCCTCGAGGACGCGCGCCGCGAGACTGGCGAGGGCGTCGGCCAGCAGCGGGGCCTCGACGTCGCTGGACTGGCGCTGCGCCACCCGCTCGACCAGACCGAGGGCCCCCTCGAACACGGTGGGATCCGCCTCGGTGGCCAGGTGGCGCACCGCGAGGCCGACCAGGTCGGTGGGCGTGAGCTCGCCGGTCTCGGCGCGCATCGTGGCCGTGGCCCACAGGACGGCCCGGTGCCGCGGCGAGGCCAGCTGTCCCAGACCGGAGGTGAAGGCGTCCCACGACGCGGGGTCGAGGGTGATCTCCGCGTACGCCTCGTCGCCGGCGTTGGGGAGCACCGTCAGGTCTGCCAGGTCGGGGAGCGGCAGCGGCTCGTCGTCGAGGTCGACCAGCACCTCGCGGACCAGGGACAGGTCGGCGTCGAACCCCGCGACCGTGAAGCGGTGGGGACGGGACCCGTGGCGGGTCAGCACCGGGACGTCGCCGTCGCGGCTCACCTCGACCCGGTCGAAGCCGGTGGTGCGCAGGTACGACTCGGCCCACGCGCGCACGTCGCGGTCGCCGGCGCCGTCGAGGGCGTCGAGGAAGTCGGCGAGGGTGGCGTTGCCGAACGGGTGGGCCGAGAGGTGCCGGTTGACGCCGGCCAGGAACGCGTCCTCGCCGAGCCACACCACGAGCTGGCGCAGCAGGGCGTTGCCCTTGGCGTACGTGATCATGTCGAAGTTGGCGAAGGCGGTGTCGACGTCGACCAGGTTCTCCGCGTCCTCGGCCACCGGGTGCGTGGAGCGGCGCCGGTCGGCCCGGTACGCCGTGGGCTTGCGGACCAGGGCGGCGGCGGTCCACGCGTCGGTGCCGGTGGCGCGGCCGGACACCTCGTAGCCCATGAAGTCGGCGAACGACTCGTTGAGCCAGGAGTCCTCCCACCAGGTGAAGGTGACCAGGTCGCCGAACCACATGTGCGCCATCTCGTGGGCGATCACCGACGAGCGGGCGTGCGCCTGCATCGCGGTCGGCGGGTCGGGGGTGAGGTACTCGTCGCGGAACGAGACGCAGCCGGGGAACTCCATCGCTCCCCAGTTGAGGCCCGGGGAGAAGACCTGCTGGTAGTCCTCGAACGGGTACGGCTCGTCGAAGACCGAGGTGTAGTGGGCGAAGCAGGCCGACGTGGTGGCACGCAGCGTCTCGGCGTCCCGCTCCAGCTGCGCGCGCTGGCTTGCCCGGGCGTGCCAGCCGAAGGGCAGGGTGCCGCCGGGTGCGTGGGCGTACGGCTCGTCCCACGTGATCGAGGTCCACGGCCCGCCGCAGACGAAGAACAGGTACGAGGCGATCGGCGGGGTGGGACGGAAGAGCCACACGTCGCCCTCGCGCCCGGCGAGGCGACCGTTGGCCAGGACGGTCCAGTGCGTCGGCGCCGTCACGGAGACCTCGAAGGTGCTCTTGAGGTCGGGCTGGTCGAAGCAGGGCAGCACCTTCTGGGCGACGTCCATCGCGGTGAACGAGCTGACGTACCGCTCACCGTCGACCGGGTCGAGGGTGGTGTGCATGCCGTCGCCGTCGCTCACGTAGTCGAGGGTGGCCCGCACGGTCACCTCGTTGCGCTCCGCCAGTCCCGTCATCGCGATCCGACCGTCGGCGTACGTCGCCTCGACGCCGCTGACCACCACGTCCCGGGCGCCCGCCAGCTCCAGGAACGTGCCGGCGCCGGGCTCACGCACGGAGAACGACACGACGGCCTCGACGGTGTACGCAGCGGGGTCGGTCAGGTCGAGGTGGACCCGCGTGCTGACGTCGTGGACGAGGGCGGCGCGGGCACGGGCTTCGGCGAGTTGGAGGGACACCCCAAGGACGGTAGCCGGTGCCGGGGACACTCCGGCGCGGCGGTGCTGACCGCCCCACCGACGAAGCGCGGAGGCGGCCTCGATTTCGTCGGGCGGGCCCGACCCCCCTATCCTTGTCAGGTTGCCCCGGCGAGGGAGCTCGACTCCGTGATCGACGTGGCAGGTATGACTTCACGCCGTGCCTGACCCATGTCGTCAGCGCGGCGTTCTTCGTCCCGGGGTGCCGACAGCCCGGCCGCGGAGAGCGGCCACCACCGCCGCTATCCCAGGAGACGCCATGTCCGCCGAGAAGATCACCGCCGAGGGCCGCACCGAGTTCGGCAAGGGCGCCGCCCGCCGCATCCGCCGCGACAACAAGATCCCCGCCGTCCTCTACGGCCACGGCAACGAGCCCACCCACCTGACCCTCCCGGGCCACGTCACCATGATGGCCCTGCGCCACGGTGGCGCCAACGCGCTCCTCGAGCTCGACATCGACGGCACCGAGAAGCTCGCCCTGGTCAAGGACGTCCAGGTCGACCCGATCCGTCGCGTCATCGAGCACGTCGACCTTTTCGAGGTCAAGCGTGGCGAGAAGGTCACCGTCGACGTCCCCGTGCACGTCGTCGGCGAGGCCGGCCCCGACACCCTGGTCGTCACCGACGTGACCACGGTCCAGATCGAGGCCGAGGCCACCCACGTGCCCGAGTTCATCGAGGTCGACGTCGCGGGCGCCGAGGCCGGCACCCAGATCCACGCCTCCGACCTCACGCTGCCCGAGGGCTCCACGCTGGTCGTGGACGGCGACACCCTGGTCGTCAACGTGACCGCCCAGGTCTCCGCCGAGGCCCTCGAGGCCGAGCTCGCCGAGTCCGAGGCCGAGGCCGGCATCGAGAAGGACGAGCCCGAGGCTGCCGCCGAGGAGTCCTCCGACTCCGAGTGACCTCGCTGTCACACCTGCTTCACAAGGCCCGCCCGGTCCTCCGGGCGGGCCTTGGGCTTGCCCGGGCCCCAGGCGCCGAGCGGCCCGCACGCGCACTACGAGAGGATGCGGTCATGAGCGACGAGGTCTGGCTGGTGGTCGGCCTGGGCAACCCCGGCCCGGGCTACGCGGGGCACCGCCACAACATCGGGTACATGGTCGTCGACGAGCTGGCCGCGCGCATGCGCTCGCCCTTCCGCGCCCACAAGTCGGGCCGCGCCGACGTCGTCGAGGGTCGTCTCGGGGCGCCGGGTACGCCGGGACCGCGGGTCGTGCTGGCCAAGTCGCGCACGTACATGAACGAGCTGGGCGGGCCGGTCAAGGCGCTGGCGACCTTCTACAAGGTCCCGCCGGAGCGCGTCGTCGCGATCCACGACGAGCTCGACATCCCGTACTCCGCCATCCGCGTCAAGCTGGGCGGCGGGGACAACGGCCACAACGGGCTGCGCTCGATGCGTTCGTCGCTGGGCACCGGAGACTTCCACCGCGTCCGGGCGGGCATCGGGAGGCCGCCGGGGCGTCAGGACGTGGCGGACTTCGTGCTGTCCAACTACTCCTCGACCGAGCGCAAGGAACTTCCTCTGCACGTGGTCGAGGCTGCTGACGCCGTGGAGTCGCTCGTGACCGACGGCCTGGAGAAGACGCAGCAGAACTTCAACCGCTGAGGCTCCGTCCGGACCCAGTCACCCAATATTGGGCATGCGCCCAAGTTCTCCGCGGACCTAGCGTCGGTCTCGGCAGGAGTGGGACCACCCTTTCGTGGTGGTCAGTGCCGGGGGAGGGGTGCGCAACATGGGCGCTGTGTTGGTGCTCGGCGGAGGACGACTCTCTCGTCGAGAGTGGTCACTGCCTGCGTTCCTCGCGCAACCGAACCTCGGGACCGGTGTGCTGGGCACACCCCTGCAAGATGTGCCCGCTCGGTCGACCTCCCCCCAAACGGCCTGTGGGCACCGCCGTCACGTCGCGCGCGCGGGTCCCAATCCCCTCCGCTCCCGCGGCGTGGCGGCATCCAGCGCCTGAGGGTCACCAATTTGTGGGAAGTCCGGGTCGGTCGAGTCTCCGCACGGCGGACCCGGGTGACCATGGGTGACCGGGCGGTGGGGGCCGTCCGTACGACGCGTGGGGGTTGACGATGGCAGTGGCGAGCGTGGTGGTGCCTGCGCACAACGAGGCGACGTCGATCTCGCACAACCTCGCCTCGCTGCGCTCCGGATCGGGTCCGGGCGCGCTCGACGTCGTCGTGGTCGCCAACGGGTGCACCGACGACACCGCGCGCCGTGCCCGCGAGGCCGACCGGGACGCGCGCGTCATCGAGATCGCGCGACCGTCCAAGGTGGAGGCCGTACGGGTCGGGAACGCCGCCACGCAGGTCTTTCCCCGTATCCACCTCGACGCCGACATCGAGCTGGCCGGCGAGCACGCGCTGCTCCTGCTGGAGCCACTCCTCGAGGGCCGCGCGCTGGCCGCCGCCCCTCGGCGTGACGTCCCGCGCACGGGCTGCTCGTGGCCGGTGCGCTGGTACTACGCCGTGTGGGAGCGGTTGCCGCAGGTCGGCACGGGACTGTTCGGTCGCGGCGTCGTCGCCGTCACCGAGGAGGGGCAGCGCCGGTTGGACGCCCTGCCCCGGCTGATGGGCGACGACCTGGCCATGTCGGACGCCTTCGCGGCTGACGAGCGTTGCATCGTCGAGGAGGCGGTGGCCGTGGTCCGCCCGCCCCGGACGCTGCCCGACCTCGTGCGGCGTCGGATCCGGATCGTGACGGGCAACCGGCAGGCGGACGCGGCGTCGGTGCGCCGCGCTGACTCCCGTACGACGCCGGTGACCCTGGTGGGGCTGGTGCGGGCCGAGCCGCGGCTCGTGGGACCGGTGGTCGTGTTCGCGGCGGTCCACGTGGTCGCCACCCTGGGAGCGCGGCGGGCGCTGCGTACGGGGGACTTCTCCACGTGGCGCCGTGACGAGAGCTCACGGGTCGCCCCCGTGGTGCGGGGGCAGCGGTGACCGCGCTCCTGGTGGCCAACGACGGCGGCCACATCATGCAGCTGCACACGCTGCGTCCGCGGCTGGGTGTCGACGACGTGGTCTGGGTGACCCCGCGGACCCCCCAGACCGAGTCGCTGCTGGCCGGGGAGACCGTGCACTGGGTCGAGCCGTCCCCGCCGCGCGACATGGGAGCGGTGATGCGGAACGCGGCCGCGTGCCGGGTCCTGTTCGAGCGGCACGCGGTCTCCCTGGTGGTGAGCACGGGGGCAGCACTGGCCCTCTCGGTGCTCCCGCTGGCGCGGATGCGCAACGTGGAGGCCGTGTACATCGAGTCCGCGACACGGCTGGACAGCCCCTCCCTGTCGGGACGGGTGCTGTCGATGCTCCCGGGGGTGCGGACCTTCAGTCAGTCGACCGCGCTGGCCGGCCGACGGTGGACCTACCTCGCCTCACCGTGGGACCTGTACGACTCCCGTGTCGTGGCGCCGCGCCCGATCAGGCGGATGGTGGTCAGTCTCGGCACCCAGGAGGGGTACGGCTTCCGGCGCCTCGTGGAGCGGCTCGCGCCACTGGTGCCGTCCGGCGCGGAGGTTCTCTGGCAGACGGGGTCGACCGACGTGACGGGGCTGGGCGTCGAGGGACGTGTCCAGGTGCCGTCGGCGGAGATGTCGGCCGCCGTGTCGGCCGCGGACGTCGTGGTGGCGCACGCCGGGACGGGGATAGCGCTGATGGCGCTTGAGAACGGCAAGTTCCCGGTGCTCGTTCCGCGTCGGGCCCTGCACGGGGAGCACGTCGACGACCACCAGCTCACGATCGCGTTGGAGCTGAGCCTGCGTGACCTGTGTGTGTCGCGGGACGCCGACAGCCTGAAGGTTGCAGACCTGGAGCACGCGGCTGCACGACGGGTGGACAAGGTCGTCCAGCCGTCGCCGCTCGACCTCGTGCCTCGTCAGCGCCGGGGGGCCGACGCGCCCGCGCCCAGGTGATCCCACTCACTCTTTCTCGCCATATGAAACAAATGGCGAGAATTTGCAATACCCCATATTAGGTATAAATCAGCAAAGGCTAGTGCAGGGGTTCGGGGATTGGTAATGCGGTGCATTGCATCACCAATCTGGGGCAGAGCCAAGCGTAATTCGTGACGCATATCGACCCAGGCCGTGGGGCTCGTGTGGCGGACGTGGACTGCGAGGGTGGGTCGGGGGATACCAAATGGGGTACCCCGAGCGTCAAACCGGGCGCGAAGTCTGCTATCGGATGGGTTTTGCGCGGATAACAGGCTCTGTTAGTTTCCCGTCCATCGTTCGCTCAGCGGTCTAGACGGGGTTGTGCATAACCCGCCGGAGTATTCCGCGGCGATCGCTAGCGGATCGGGCCGGCATACAGATCTTCATGGTCGGCAGCGTTCTTTCCGCAGGTCCAGCCAAGAAGGTTGGGTCTCGAAGCCCGAGGTGCTCGTCCCTGGTGGACGGGCCCTAACCCCCCCGAGCGGAGAACCCTCAGTGTTCAGCAGTTTCACCCAGACCATCACCCGACGACCCAAGCGAGCCCTGGCCATCGGCGCCGTGGCCGCCGTGACGGTCGCCGGTGTCCAGACGGCAGCGCTGGCGCAGATCACCCAGGAGCTGGCCCAGCCGGCCCGTGCCGCGCTGACCCCCACCAAAAGCCTGACGATCACCAAGGACGGCACCGTCGTCGACGGAGCACTCGTCTCCGGTTCGATCGCCGTCAAGGCCGACAACGTCACCATCAAGAACTCGAAGGTCCAGTTCGGCGGCTACCACAGCATCCGGATCTACCCGGGCGCCAGCGGCACGCGGATCCTCGACACGACGGTCGACTGCCAGAAGGCCCGCACCAACGGCGTCGTCTTCGGCAACTACCGCGCCGAGCGGGTCCACCTGAACGGCTGCCGCAACGACTTCATGAGCAGCGACGCCATGCCGGCCACCGTCGTGGACAGCTGGATCGACGGCAAGGCGTTCAGCCTCAACGTCGGCGGCTCCAACTCCACGCCGACCACGCCGTCGCCCACGACGCCGTCGCCGACCACGCCTGCGCCCACGACGCCTGCGCCCATGGACTTCCCCTCGGACTTCCCTTCCGACTTCCCGACGGAGTTCCCGAGCGACTTCCCCTCGGGCTTCCCCACGGAACTCCCGAGCGACTTCCCGACCGAGGCGCTGCCCTCGGACTGGC
>NZ_JBJEHY010000088.1:0-13306 GCF_051876515.1 Nocardioides sp.
GGCGCCGGTGAGTGAGTCGAGGTCGAGCACGTCGGCTGCGAAGCCCTTCGCGGTGCCGTGGTTCGGTGGAGGTAACCGTGCAGGTCAGCGCAGTGCAGGACGCCATCTGTGGTGAAGGTGGCGCCCGAGCCCGGGAGGTCCTCGACCTGGTTTCGGACAAGTGGTCCCTGTACGTCGTCGCCGCACTGGGTGACGGGCCACTGCGGTTCAACGAGGCCAGGCGCGTGGTGACAGGGATCAGCCAGCGCATGCTGACCGTCACCCTGCGACGTCTGGAACGCGACGGACTGGTCGTACGGACGGTCGTTCCGACCGTGCCCCCGCAGGTCTCGTACGCGCTGAGCGACACCGGGCACGGCCTGCGGGATGCGGTCGCACCGCTGATCGCGTGGGCGTTCTCGACCGCGGACGAGATCGCTGCGGCCCGTCAGGCGTACGACGACCGGGAGACCGGCCCCGACTCGGGCCGGTAGGCCCCGGTTGGCCCTCGGCGCTGGCGAGAAGTTGGACGATCTGAGTCCGTACGACTGCGGGGTGGGCTTGAATCAGCGCACCGCGCTGGGGGACCCGAGCGCGGGAGACCGGCGGCACACGACGATTCGACGCAGGAGGGCACATGAGCGCTGACTCCATGTGGCTCGCGGTGAAGGTGGCCCTGGTGGTCGTTCCGGCACTTCTCCTTCTGGGGATCTGGAGGACGGAGGCCAGCGCGAGGCTGAAGGCGGCCACCTTTGGCCTGGTGCTGCTCCTCACGGTGGGCTTCCTGTGGTTCGCCATCGCCCCTCCCTCGGTGGATGGCGGACCGTGCGACTCCTCTGCCATCGATGCCGCCACGATGCCGGATGAACGTCTCGACGACGGATCCGTTCTGGATCTCTCCGACTGTCGGCGGGCAGGGCGGGTGGTCCTCGTGAGGGCCTTCGCCGTGTACGGGGTGGGAGCGCTTGTCCTCTTCTTCGGCTTTCGCAGGCTGGCCCGGCGAACGGCACCGCGTGATGTGACCCGACACGGCTGAGAATCACCCCACCTCGGCATTGCTCGACGTCGTCGGAGGGTGCGCCGCAGGACGTGCTGCGGTGCGGTTGCTCCCGCGACCGGACCGCAGCACGTCCGGGGGGCCCGGGCTCGGCCCCGTGAGCTCGCCTGTGCATCGGCTGGGACGGGCGGGCGCGGCTGCGCCGGACGAGATCGCTGATTTCGCCTTCGCGGAGACCCGGACTCGGGGAGGATGACGGCGCCCATCCGCCTCACGAGAGTCCCGGGATGCTCAAGCTCATCAAGCGGACGATTCTGCTCCTTCTGGTCGCCGTGTTCGCGGTGTGCGCGTACGTCGTGTGGGCCGGACTCACGGATCGAGAAGTGCCTGGCCCGATCGAGGACGCCCTGGGCGGTGGGCACGAGGTGGTGGGGACCGACTCGCACTTCAGGGACCTCAAGGTCACCGAGGACGATGGCGGCAACCTCGACGGGACCATCGTGGTCGAGAACACGACTGACACGTACCAGGATGTCCGGCTGACCGTGGAGCTCTTCAACGGTGACCAGAACGTCGGGACCCTCAGGGGGAACGTCAAGCTCAAGCCGGGGAAGGCGTCAGCGGTGGACCTCTTCTCGACGGACGACTACGTCAGGTGGTCCGACGCGCACGTGGATCTCATGAGGTCCGTCGGGTAGGTCGTGAGTGGGGCAGCCCGCGGCGGTCCAAGCCGGGTCCCCTCCGGGATGCGTTTTCGCAGGTCAGAGGGGGTGTAAGGAGTGGGTCGGCCTGTAGGCCGGGTTCCCCCTTCGCGGTGCACGAGTTCGTCGGCCCTGCGACGCAGCCGTCAAGGCGACGTACCCGAAGCACGAGGAGGTCATGATGCGCACGGGAGCGGCCGAAGCCTGGCGACCTCCCATGGCCCTCGCCGGGCGCCAGCACGACGTCGAGCCCGGCGGCATGGCCTTCGCCGGCAGTCAGGACGAGATCGCCGAACGCATCCTCGGTCTGCACCAGCTCATGGGGCACGGGACAATCGGGCCGGCTTCTCATCGAGCAGGCGGTGGCGGCGGGCCACGAGGTCACCGCCTACGCGCGCACACCGTCGAAGCTCCCGACGCACCCTCAGGTCCGTGCGATCACGGGCACGCTCGACGAGCCTGACCTGATCGGCCCGAGCACGCAGCGCTCCGACGCACTCAACCTCGTTCCGGGCGACGAACACATCATTGCGGCCATGCAGAGGCACGGAGTACGGCGACTCGTCGTGATGGGGACCGCCGCGATCGCTGGCGAGGCCGACGGCAGGAACCTCAAGATTGCCACGACCCTGACGCTGCTGCGCCTGGTCCAGAGGTCGACGTACGACGCGATCCGTGCCGTGGGCGACCTCGTTCGGGCCTCAGGCCTCGAGTGGACCATCGTGCGACTGCCGTTCCTGACCGACGGCCCCCGGACGACGACCGTCAACGCGGGTCCTCCGGGCAAACGAGATCCTTTGAGCCTGACGGCAGCCACCACGACGAGCACCTGCCCGCCCAGGTGGCCGGGGTCCGGGCAGGGGCATGGGTCCAGCGTGCGTGTGAGGCCGCTGCTGCCGCGAGCAGGCAGAGGCCGGCGGTCGCGGTGAGGGCGCCGTTGTACGCCTCCCACCAGGGCCGGGCGTCGTACGAGCCCACCGCGTAGGTGAAGGCCGCCACGATCGGTGTCGCCAGTGCGAGCGGGACCAGGGCGGCGCGCGCGAGTCCCCGCGGGCGGCGTGTGTCCAGGGTGCCGTCGGGGAGGGCGCTGGGGAGTGCGAGGAGTATCAGGAACGCCGGGGCAACCAGTGCCCAGATCCACACCGCGGCGATGCCGGAGACGGGATCCACGGGGCTTCCCGCGAGCCCCGAGCGGAGCGTGGCTGCGCCGACGTCCGTGGTCGCAGCGGCCAGGACGATCCCGGCTGCGGTAGCGAGTCTCCCCGCCCCACCCCGCAACAGCGTCCAGGGCAGCACGAGGTACGCCACGGCGAGCACGAGGAGCGACCAGCCTGCCAGCTGCGCCGCACCACCCAGTGGTTGCCACGGGTCAGATGGCAGCAGGAAGTCGTACCGGTGGTCCTGGCGCAGTTCACACTGCGGGGTGCTCGTCGGTTCGCCCCAGGGGCAAGGGGCAGCCCACCGCTGCGCCGACGCAGCGATCATCAGGGACCCGGACAAGCCGAGCAGCAACCCCACTACGAGCCTCACGGTCCGCAGTCTGTTGGCCCCGGCGGGCTGCTGGGAAGGCTGCGCGGTGCTGGTCCAGTCCGGGCGACGAGAGACGGGATCCGCGAGTCAGGTCACCGCAGCGCGCACCAGCCGGTCGCGGGCGTGGACGTACTTGAGGAGCAGCCGACGCGCTTGGGGCGTGTCACTGACGGCGAGGTCGGGGATGCCCAACTGGGTAGAGCGCCGGCGCCGGGCAGTCGGACCCTTCAGTGTCATCGGCGCCGTACGCACCGGGAGGCGGACCACGGGCCGGTCATTCCGGCGAGGTTGTGGGCTCGCACGGAGAGGCAGACCCGAGCCTTGCGCGCGATCCCGCGCATGGTCACCTGCGTTGCGGAAATGCCCTGCCAGTCCTTCGGGCGGGTCCAGCGTCGTCCCGCGTGTCGCCACCGGACGTCGTAGCCGACGGTGCGGCTCGACGTCACGAGTGCAGGCCAGGTGACGCTGAGTCGGGACTTTCGCAACGCGCGGGGAAGCGCGTGCAGCGTCGCAACGGGTCGAGACGACGCCAGGTGGTGCCAGGGGGCGCCGCGTCCGGCGTTGTCGATCGTGATGCCGTCGACGGTGATGCCGCCGGTGGCGAAGCTGGGCCGTGCGATTCCACCAGTCACCGTGAACGCCTGTGCTCGGTCGTGGGGGCGGAGGACGGTACCGTCGGCCGGCACTGCCCGGAGGTGGGACCATGCGCCGGTCCCGCCGGCACTGTCGACGGCCTCTTGGGAGACGGAGGTGACGGCGGGCTTCGTGGCGAGCGTGTTCCAGTAGGACGGTGTCACGTAGAGCGGCGCGCCACCGGCGACACGGTAGATCTCGCCGCGCGCGTGGGATGAGAGGAAGGTGCCGTCGGCTGGCACTGCCCGCAGGTGTGACCACGCTCCTGTGCCTCCGGCCCGGTCCACGGCCTCCTGTGAGATGCGGACGGGGTTCGGCTTGGACGAGATCGAGGCCCAGAACGAGGGTGTGACGTACACGGGGGCACCGCCCGCAACGCGGTAGATCTCGCCTCGCTCGTGCGATACGACGAAGGTGCCGTCGGCGGGTACTGAGCGGACGCGATTGCCCACGGTGATGGTGGGGTTGTCCAGCGATGCCTGGTCGACGTCGACCCAGGCCGGCTTGGGGCTCAGAGTTGCCCAGAAGTTCGTCGACACGTAGGTGGGCGCGCCGCCCGCGAATCGGTAGATCTCGCCACGTTGGACGCCGCGGACGAAGGTCCCGTCGGCGGGATGTGGCCGAAGCGCGGCGAACTGGGCGTCGCTCAGCGGGGTGGTGGGCTGGGCACCGCCGTAGATGTTCCATGTGGTCACGTAGATCGGAGCCCCGCCCGCGATCCGATACACGCGTCCGCCGTTGCTGACGAAGCTTCCATCGGACACGGTGGACCCGCCGCCCGGCAGGCTCTTGGGCCGGAGATAACCCAGAAGATGGGTCTTGCCGATGTCCTTGATGGTGGTGGCGCCAGGATTCTGGGTGAGAGTTGAGAGAGCCGAGCCCTTGTCGGTGAGGACGATCGCGACGTGACCGTAGCCACCGCTGCCGGCCATGTTTCCCGACCACACGGCCACGTCTCCCTTCCGCGCGGTCGCGGAGGCAGACACCTTCGTGTAGAGGTTGGCGATCTGGGCGTTCGAGGTGGACCACAGGTCCTTGGCGCCGCCGGAGATGTCCATGCGGACGTAGCTGCCGCCCATCACCTCACTGTGGAACTTGTTGAAGAGATCCGTGCACTGGTACGGCTGCTCGGCCGGGAACCCGTCCACGTCGACGTACCTGCCGTTGTAGGCCGCGACGAACTCGTCGACGGTCTTCGCCGCAGCGTGCGCAGGCGTTGACCCGAGGAACGCGATCAGACCTGCCACCATGGCCAGGACCACTCCGTGTACGAGTCTTCTGCTGACTGCCGCCGCCTTGCTCATGGACTTACCCCCTGTGTTGAGCCGACTGCACGGTAGGGCCCCGAGTGGGGGCAGGTGCCACTGTTTCGGGGACGCGATTCCCTGTAACAAGCCTCCAAGGAGCGTTTGCCGACGCGACCCGGGTTTCCCGGAACGGGCGGCCGAGCCGGAGCAGCTGGGCGTGAATCGGCGCGTTCCCTGCCGCCGGAGGCCAGCATGCCCACGATCCACCCGCGAGGCCGTCGACGAGGTGCTGCTCGGAAGGCTTGGGGACTCTGTGGGGACTGCGGACCCTTCCTGACTGCGTTTCCGCAGGTCGGGGGCCGCATGTGAGTGGGTCGGCCTGTAGGCCGGGTTCTGTCCCGCCTGGGGCGGGGGCGACCATCCATCTCGGGTGGCCATTGCTGACCACCTCCAGCGATCTACCCGCGTGCTCGGGCGGGCCGCCCTCGAACGCACGCTGTCTGATCTTGCTCCGGGTGGGGTTTGCCTAGCTGCTCCGGTCTCCCGGCGCACTGGTGGGCTCTTACCCCACCGTTTCACCCTTGCCCGACCTCACCGGGGTGAGGCCTGGCGGTCTGTTCTCTGTGGCACTTTCCCGCGGGTTGCCCCGGGTGGCCGTTGGCCACCACCCTGCCCTGTGGAGCCCGGACCTTCCTCGGCTCCCCGCGAACGGGGAGACGCGGCCGCCCGGCCGACCCACTCGGCGACCAGTGTAGGGGAGCGGGGCGCCGCAGCAGCCACGGGTACGACCCGCCGTTGGCCGCCATTGACGCGGCACGTCGACCGGTGGTGAGGTCGAGGGGCTGCCTGTGCGGCACCACGCACGACAGCTCGGGATGTTCGTGACAAGGAGACCCACATGAAGAATGTCCGTTCCCGCACCGCAGTGCTCGCCGCATCGGCGGCCCTGCTGGTCGGATCAGCCCTCGCGCCCACCAGCGCCCTGGCCCACATGCCCGCGGCCGAACCGCCGTCCACCCCCGTACCGATCGCGACCCCGCAGGGGCAGCTGAGCTCGTACGTGGTGAACGTCAGGAAGGTCAACGAGGGACAGATCGCCAAGGCAGAGCGTGCCGTGCGCGCCGCCGGCGGCACCGTCGTCGCCTCCTGGCACAAGATCGGCGTCATCGTCGTCCACTCCCGTGAGGCCGACTTCCGTACCGAGGTCGTACGCAAGGCCCGTGGGGCGGTGCAATCGGTCGGCGCGACCCGGACCACCGCCGTCACCGAGGGCACGCCCGGCGACGCCTCGCAGCCGACCGCCAAGGCCCGCGGCCGCGCCGGCATCACCCGCGGCGAGTTCGCCAACACCGTGGCCGCCGACGTCGTCCCCGACCCGCGCGAGGGCGAGCAGTGGGACAACCAGATGATCAAGGCCGACGCCGCGCACAACGTCTCCGACGGTTCCCGCGAGGTCGTCGTCGGCGTCCTCGACAGCGGCATCGACGCCGACCACCCGGACCTCGTCGCCAACATCGACACCTCGCTGTCGGTGAACTGCTCCGACGCGGGCGCGCTCGACCGCTCCGCGACCGGCTGGCAGCCCACCACCTCCGACCACGGCACCCACGTCGCGGGCACCATCGCCGCGGCACGCAACGGTGTCGGCATCGTCGGCGTCGCCCCCGGCGTACGCCTCGCCTCGGTCAAGGTCGTCAACGACGACGGGTACATCTACCCGGAGTACGCCGTGTGCGGCTTCATGTGGGCCGGCCTGAAGGGCATGGACGTCACCAACAACAGCTACTACGTCGACCCGTTCATGTACTGGTGCTCCGACCAGCCCGACCAGAAGGCCGCCAAGGAGGCCGTCGCCCGCGCCGTCGCGTGGTCGACGAAGAAGGGCACCGTGCACGCCGCCGCCGCCGGCAACGCCGCCACCGACCTGGCGACCAACACCAGCGACGACTCCAGCCCCAACGACTCCACCGCCGTCGAGCGCACCATCAACTCCGGCTGCCTCGACATCCCCGCCGAGCTTCCGGGCGTCGTGACGGTCTCCTCGTTCGCCCGCGTGGGCACCACGCTCGACTCCGAGCTGTCGTACTTCTCCAACCGTGGCCTCGGCGTCATCGACGTCGGCGCCCCCGGGTCGCGGATCCTCTCCACGATCGTCAACGGCAACGGGTACGGCCTCAAGTCGGGCACCTCGATGGCCTCGCCGCACGCGGCCGGGGTGCTCGCCCTGATGGTCTCCAAGCACCCGACCTGGAAGCCGGCCAGGCTCGTGGCCGCGCTGCGTTCCCAGGCCGACGACAAGGCGTGCGCTCCGGCCCAGTACGAGGAGGGCGCCGTCTGCGTGGGCACCGACGCCGACAACTCGTACGCCGGTGAGGGCATGATCGACGCCCTGGACGCCGTCACCCGCTGAGGCCGCGTCCTCACCGCGCCGACCGACGGAGGAAACCTCGCCCGAGGTGCCCCAGAGCACCTCAGGGGCGACCTTCCTCCGTCGGTCGGCCGCGAGTTCGCCGTGCGTCGGCGCCGCGTTCATCGTCCACGTGGCAGGATCGGCGCATGGCACAGTACGCGCACGCAGAGATCCGGATCAGCAGCGACGAGACCGACGTCGAGCTGGGCTTCTACAACTACGCCGGAGCGGACAGCTTCGACCCGGGCGAGTCCTGGGAGGACCTGCTCTCCAACCTCGGCCGCCTCGGCTTCGAGATGGTCACCGCGGTCCCCGACGACGAGGCCACCACCTACTGGTTCAAGTCGCAGGTCGGCTGAGCCCAGCACCTCCGTACGACGACGGCGCCGCACCCACCCGGGTGCGGCGCCGTCGTCGTACGGAGAACTGTCCCTCAGGGGTGTGTGAGCACCTCGGCGCCGGTCGGCGTGACCACCAGGGTGTGCTCGAACTGGGCCGAACGTCGGCGGTCCTTGGTGACCACGGTCCAGCCGTCGTCCCACATGTCGTAGTCGTGGGTGCCGAGGTTGAGCATCGGCTCGATGGTGAACGTCATCCCGACCTGGATCTCGTCGTCGAAGCGCGGGTCGTCGTAGTGGGGGATGACCAGCCCGGAGTGGAACGACGTGCTGATCCCGTGGCCCGTGAAGTCGCGGACCACGCCGTAGCCGAAGCGCCGGGCGTACGACTCGATGACGCGGCCGATGATGCTGACCTTGCGGCCCGGCTTGACCGCCTTGATGCCGCGGTCCAGGGCCTCCTTGGTGCGCTCCACCAGCAGGCGGGTCTCCTCGTCGACGTCACCGGCCAGGAACGTCGCGTTCGTGTCGCCGTGCACGCCGTCGAGGTACGCGGTGATGTCGATGTTCACGATGTCGCCGTCCTCGACGACGGTCGAGTCCGGGATCCCGTGGCAGATCACCTCGTTGACGCTGGAGCACAGCGACTTCGGGAAGCCGCGGTAGCCCAGCGTCGAGGGGTACGCGCCGTGGTCGCAGAGGAACTCGTGACCGATCCGGTCGAGCTCGTCGGTGGTCACGCCCGGCACCACGTGCTCACCCACCAGCTCGCGCGCCTGCGCGGCCAGCCGGCTGGCCACGCGCATCTTGGCGATCGTCTCCTCGTCGCTGACGTAGCTGCCGGTGAACGGCGTCGGCGCGGGCTTGTCCACGTACTCGGGACGAACGATGTGCGCCGGGACGGCGCGTCGGGGGGAGATGGTGCCGGGGGCTACAGGACTCACGTCGGCGAGTGTAGTTTCAGGAACATGAACGGTGAGGATCCGCAGTACTGGTACTGCCTGGTGCACAAGACCGTCGAACCCCGGGAAGGCTGCAAGAACGCCGACCGCCTCGGGCCCTACGCCACCGAGGGCGAGGCCGCCCGCGCCCTGGAGCGCGTCGCCGAGCGCAACGAGGCGTGGGACAACGACCCGGCCTGGAACGACGACGAGGACGACGACTACGCCGAGGACGACAACGGCGCCGTCTGAGACCCGGCGGCGGCCTCAGCGGCCGCCGGGCCCCAGCACCCGCGTCAGCGGACCGGGCTGATCCGCAGCACCTTGTCGCGCCGCCCGTTGTCGGTGGTCACCAGCAGGTCGCCCTTGCGGTTGCTGGTGACCGAGCGGAGCCGGCCGTGCGTCTGAAGGTTGCGCGGCTCGTACATCCGCACGAACCTTCCCCGGTCGTCGAACTTCATGAAGACCAGCTTCTCGCCGGCCAGGGTGGCCACCGCGAGGGTTCCGTTGAGGTCGCCCCACTGCGAGCCCCGCACCCAGGCGGCGCCGGACGTCGCGATGGTCGGGTCGCCCGACGACCAGCGTGCGTCGATCTGCTCGCCCGGGAGGCTGTGGTCGGTCATCGGCACGTCGTCGTCGTAGCCGGGGCCGGGGTTCCAGCCGTAGTCGCCACCCGCCTTGAGCAGGTTGACCTCGTCGTCGCGGTCCGTGCCGTGCTCCACCGACCACATCTCGCCCCCGGGTCGCCGCGCCAGACCCTGCACGTTGCGGTGGCCGTAGGTGTAGATGTAGCGCCGCTTCACCGAGGCGGCCCGGGGCCACGGGTTGTGCGGGGACGGCTTGCCCGCCGCCGTCATGCGCAGGACCTTGCCGCCCAGGGAGTGCAGGTTGCGCGCCACGTCGTACGTCGCCGCGTCGCCGGTGCCGACCCAGATGTCGCCCGACTTGCTGTCGATCTTGACCCGGCAGCCCCCGTGGCGGCCGCTGTCGATCGGGATGCCCCCCAGCACCTTGCCCTTGTCGACCGCGCGCTTGCCGTCCGCGGACAGCCGCCAGCGGCGTACCTGGATCTCGTGGCCGTCGGAGGTCTCCCAGCCCGAGCAGGTCAGGAACGTGCGGTGCTTGGTGCCCGGCACGACCGCGAGCGACATCAGCCCGGTCTCACCCGACACCCACACCTTGCTCGAGGGGAACCGGACCGGGGTGGCCCGCCCGCGCGCGACGATGCTGATGGTGGCGCTGTCGCGCTCGGAGACCAGGAGTCGGCCCGGCTGGAGCAGGGCGACGTCCCACACGTGCTCGAGGCCGCTCACGACCGTGCTCACTGAGATGTCGGGGACGGCTCGGGCCGCCGTGGGAGAAGCAGGCGCCGCGGCCCGGTCCGGTGCGGCGTGCACCGGACCGAGCGCGAGCGCCGGAAGAAGGAGGCCCGCCGTCACGGCGGCGAGCGGAACAGTGACCCCACGAGATACGCGCATGCGCTCCACGCTAGGCCAATCGGGGGCCGATCAGAAGGTGTGCTCTGGACCGGGGAAACTGCCTGACTTCACGTCGGCGGCGTACGCCTGGGCTGCGTCGAGGAGCACCTGGTGCAGGTCGGCGTACTGCTTGACGAAGCGCGGCATCCTGCCCGTACGCAGGCCGAAGGCGTCCTGCCAGACCAGCACCTGGCCGTCGGTGCCGTTGCCGCCGCCGATGCCGATGGTGGGGATCTCCAGCTCCGCGGAGATCCGTGCGGCCACGTCGCCGGGGACCATCTCCATGACGACCGCGAAGGCGCCTGCCTCCTGCACCGCGTGCGCGTCGCGCACGACACGCTCGGCCGCGTCGCCCTTGCCCTGGATGCGGTAGCCGCCCAGGGTGTGCTCGGACTGCGGGGTGAAACCGATGTGGGCGACCACAGGGATGCCGCCCTGGACGCACTTGGTGATGACCGGGGCCATCTCCGCGCCGCCCTCGAGCTTCACGCAGTGCGCGCCCGCCTCCTTCATGAAGCGGACCGCGGTCAGGTACCCCTGCTCCGGCGAGGCCTGGTACGACCCGAACGGGAGGTCGGCGACCACCATCGCGCGCTTGGCGCTGCGGGCGACCGCGCGGGTCAGCGGGATCAGCTCGTCGACCGTGACCGGCAGCGAGGTCTCGTTGCCGAAGACGTTGTTGGACGCCGAGTCGCCGACGAGCAGCATGTCGATGCCGGCCTCGTCGAACGTGGCCGCGGTGTACATGTCGTACGCGGTGAGCATCGTGATCTTCTCGCCGCGCTCCTTCATCTCGCGCAGGTGGTGCGTGCGCACCTTGCGGACCGGGGCCGCGGCAGCCGGCGCGGCCGGGCCACTGCCGTACGGGGCGGGGACTTCGCTCATGGTGACTCCTGACAGACATCTCGCGGCTCCCTGATGGAGTCCACGGACCACTCGAAATGCTAGTCGTGCGAGTGTTCGCTGGCTCTGTGTGACCCGTCACGTCCCGACGATGGGCGGCGCAGTCCCTAGACTCGCCGCGTGGACTTCTACTCGGCCTACGCCCAGGGCTTCGCCCGTGTCGCCGCGATCACGATGCCCGTGACCCTGGCCGACCCCGCCGCCAACGCCGAGGCCGTCGTGGCCCAGGCGCGCGAGTGCCACGCCGACCACGTGGCCGTCGCGGTGTTCCCCGAGCTGTGCCTGACCGGGTACTCGGTCGAGGACCTGTTCCTCCAGGACACCCTGCTGGCCGGCGTGCTGGACGCGATCGACCGCGTCGTCGCGGCCAGTCGGGTGCTCATGCCGGTCCTCGTCGTCGGCGCCCCGCTGGCGCGCGGAAACCGGCTGTACAACTGTGCCGTGGTGATCCACCGCGGCGAGGTCCTCGGGGTGGCCCCCAAGTCGTACCTGCCCAACTACCGCGAGTTCTACGAGAAGCGCTGGTTCGCCTCCGGCGACGACCTCGAGGGGGAGTGGATCTCCCTGGCCGGGCAGGAGGTGCCCTTCGGGCCCGACCTCGTCTTCTCCGCCACCGACGTCCCCGGCCTGGCCCTGCACGCGGAGGTCTGCGAGGACATGTGGGTGCCGGTGCCGCCGAGCGCCACCGCCGCGCTGGCCGGCGCGACCGTGCTGGCCAACCTCTCCGGCAGCCCCATCACCGTCGCCCGTGCCGAGGACCGCCGCCTGCTCGTACGCAGCGCCAGCGCCCGCTGCCTCGCCGCGTACGTCTACGCCGCCGCGGGCCAGGGTGAGTCGACCACCGACCTGTCGTGGGACGGCCAGACGATGGTCTACGAGGCCGGCGACCTGCTGGGGGAGTCCGAGCGGTTCCCCGACGGCCCCCGCCGCACCACCGTCGACGTCGACCTCGACCGGCTGCGCCAGGAGCGGCTGCGCCAGGGCAGCTTCGACGACAACCGGCGGGCGCTGTCCGCCGACGCCCGCACGATCGAGTTCGAGCTGCAGCCGCCGACCGGCGACATCGGCCTGCTGCGCCAGGTCGACCGCTTCCCGTTCGTCCCCGACGACCCCGCCCGCCTCGAGCTCGACTGCTACGAGGCGTACAACATCCAGGTCGCCGGCCTCGAGCGCCGCCTCGCCGCCATCGGTACGCCCAAGGCGGTGATCGGCGTCAGTGGTGGCCTCGACTCCACCCACGCGCTGATCGTGGCCTGCAAGGCGATGGACCGCCTCGGGCGCCCGCGCAGCGACGTGCTGGCGTACACGATGCCGGGGTTCGCCACCGGCGACACGTCCAAGTCGCTGGCGACGCGGCTCTCGAACGCGCTCGGCGTCACCTTCGCGGAGATCGACATCCGTGCCAGCGCCACCCAGATGCTGGCCGACATGGACCACCCGTTCGCGCGCGGCGAGAAGGTGTACGACGTCACCTTCGAGAACGTGCAGGCCGGTCTGCGCTACGACTACCTGTTCCGTCTGGCCAACCACCACGGCGGCATCGTGGTCGGCACCGGCGACCTGTCCGAGCTCGCGCTCGGCTGGTGCACCTACGGCGTGGGCGACCAGATGTCGCACTACGGCGTCAACACCGGCGTCCCCAAGACGCTCGTGCAGCACCTGATCCGCTGGGTCATCTCCCACGACCAGTTCTCCGAGGAGGTCGGCGAGATCCTCGCCGAGGTGCTCGGGCAGGAGATCACCCCGGAGCTCATCCCCACCGAGGAGGGCGTCAAGCCGCAGGCCACCGAGGACTCGGTCGGCCCGTACAACCTCCAGGACTTCACGCTCTTCCAGGTGGTGCGCCACGGCCACCGCCCGCGCAAGATCGCGTTCCTGGCCTGGCACGCGTGGAAGGACGCCGAGGCCGGAGCGTGGCCGCCCGGGTTCCCCGAGAGCGCCCACACCGCCTACGACCTGGCGACCGTACGCCGCTGGCTGGAGGTCTTCGTGAAGCGGTTCTTCGCCAACCAGTTCAAGCGGTCCGCGTTGCCCAACGGCCCGAAGGTCAGCCCCAGCGGCACGATGAGCCCGCGCGGCGACTGGCGGATGCCGTCGGACGCCAAGGGCACCGCCTGGCTGGCCGAGATCGAGCGGGACGTGCCGACCG
>NZ_JBJEHY010000089.1:0-43524 GCF_051876515.1 Nocardioides sp.
TGCAGGCCCAGGTGGACCGTCCCGTCACCCCCGCACACCACCAGAGCCTCGCAGCCCCCGGCGACGGCCGTGCGCGACCGGGCGACCGCGTCATGGGCGTCCGCACCGCTGACTGCCACAACCTCGAAGCCCGCGTCGGCGAGGCGACGTGCGGCCTGCTCGCCGTACGAGGCGCCCCGGCCCTTGCCCGCCGTCGGGTTGGTCAGCAGGGCGATCCTCCGCGCGGCCGGCTGCTGGTCGTTCATGCGCGTGAGCCTAGCGCCGCGACGCCCTGGCGTCGGAGCCGATCCGCAAGAGCAGGGCGTACCGCTCAGGGTCCGCACCGACGGCGCGGGCGAGGCGGGCGAGGGCGTCGAAGGCCACGTCGACGCCCACCCTGGTGCCGGGCAGGGCCAACGTCACCCGCTCCCCCACCAGACCGACCAGGACCTGACCGTCGTGCCAGGCACGGTGGGTCTGCTGACGCACGTCCTCGTCGGCCACGGCCTGCGGGTACGCCTCGTCCACCGCGACCAGGTCGCACGCGAGCCGGTGAGCGGCGTCAGAGGCCGGTCCCGAGGAGAGGGTGCCGACCACGTGGTGGCTGCTGCGCAGACCCGACTCAGCGGTCCACACCACCTGCTCGGTCCCCAGCCACTCGGGCAGGTCGAACGCGTCGACGGCGCTCAGTGCGAGTACGGGAACCACCTCAGACGACCGACGCCTCGTCGGGTGAGAGCCCGGCATTGGGCTTGCGTGCCTCGCGACGTCGGTCGTTGACGCGCGCGATCACCTCGGAGACGAAGAAGAGCAGCACCATCGGCACAGCCATGAACGTCATCGTGAACGGGTCCGCGGACGGCGTCGCGACGGCGGCGAAGACGAAGGTGCCGACGATGATCCAGGCGCGGTACTGGGCCAGCTGCTTGCCCTTGACGACCCCTGCGAAGTTGAGCAGCACCACGAAGACGGGGATCTCGAAGGCGATGCCGAAGACCAGCATCGTGCGGGTGAACAGGGTGAGGTACTCGCTGGACTCGACGAGGTTGACCACCGACGGCGGGTTGAACCCGATCAGGATCTCCAACGCCTTGGGGAAGGTCACGTACCCCAGCACGACGCCGATGATGAAGAGCGGGCCGGCGATGGCTGCGAACACCAGCGACCAGCGGCGCTCGTGCGCGTGCAGCCCGGGGAGCAGGAAGGCCCAGACCTGGTAGAGCCAGTAGGGAGCCGTCACCACGACGGTCGCGAAGGCTGCCAGGCGCAGGTAGAGCATGAGACCGCCGCCGGCCCCGCTCGTCGTCTGCATGCTCGTGCCCTCGGGAAGCACGGCGAGGACCTCGTGGTACGGCCCGTAGACGATGTCGTTGAGGAGGTCGAACTGGAACAGCGCGACGATGAAGACGACCACGCACAGCAGCACGATGCGCAGGAGCCGCGCGCGCACCTCACGGAAGTGGTCGGAGAGCTGCATCCGGCCGTCGGGGCCCACCGGGTGGACCGGCTTGCCGCGCAGCAGGCCGAGGAATCCTCGCATCATGGAGTGAGAGGACTCACGCCTTCTCGTCGCCGCGCTCGACCGGCGAGGCCTCGGGCTCGACGGTCTCGCTCACGATCGAGCCGGTGACGTTGTCGTCGTCGTCCTTGTCCTCCGAGCGCAGGGCCTTGGTCTCGGACTTGAAGATGCGCAGGGCCTGGCCGCCGCTGCGGGCGAGGTCGGGAAGCTTGGCGGCACCGAAGACGAGGATGACGATGGCCAGGATGACCAGCCACTCCATGCCCATGGGCATGGAGATCAGTGGGTACAACATCAGGATCTCCCAGTCGTGGGTCGGGGGTACTTCAGAAGTCTAGCGGTCAGGAAGTGACGGAGGTGTCGTACTGGTCCAACGCCGAGCGCAGTCTGGCCCGGTGCTCGGTCGCCAACGAAGCAGGCGCGAGGACCTCTACCTCGGGCGTGAGGCGCATCAGCAGGCGCATCACCCACGAGCCGTTGTCCGCCTCGAGGTCGACCTCCACCCTTCCGTCGTCGTGGCGACGCTCCGCCTTGACGGGGTAGTACTCCGGCACCCAGGCCGCCCCGGCGGAGAGCAGGAGCGTGACCGAGGTGCCGCTGCCGGGCGTGAACCAGTCGCGCGTCAGGTCGCGGGGCCGCGCCGAGGGGTCAGCGACCGGCGTGTCGAGCTGGGTGACGTCGAGGATCCGGTCCACGCGGAAGACCCGCTCGGCGCGGGCGGTGTGGCAGTACGCGTCGAGGTAGCGCAGCCCGTCGACGTGGGCCAGTCCCCGTGGGTCGACGACACGCTCCGTGACCTCGTCGTTGCTGGCCGCGTGGTAGCTGATCCGCACCTGCCGTTGCGCACGCACGGCCTCGGCGAGGGTCCGCTCGACGTCGCTGGCAGCCAGGTCGGAGGGGTCGACGTGCAGGTGCGGCAGCGCGTCGGCGGCGGCCACGACCTCACGCAGCTTGTCGAGGGTGCGCTCGATGACCTCCTGGCCGACCTCGTCCACCGCGTCGACGATCGCGCCCAGCGCGACGGTCAGTGCGGCGGCCTCGGCGGGGGCGAACCGCACCGGACGGGAGAGGTAGTCGGCGTTGCCGACCCGGATGACTCCCTCGCCCTCGAACGCGTCGAGGTCGACGTCGATGAGGTCGTCGGGCATGCCGCCGGGAAGGCCCACCATGAACAGGACCCGGAGGTCCTTGCGCAGCTGGGCCGGTGAGACGTTGAAGTGTTCCGCGGCGTCAGCCACCCTGACCTCGCCACGCGAGAGCAGGTACGGCACCAGGGCCAGGAGCCGGGCCACCTGCTCCTTGGCGTTGGCCTGTCCGCTCATGCGTCCTCCCCCACGGCCGTCCGCAGCCTGGCCACGACCGCGTCGCGCACCGCTGCGGGAGACTCGACCACCACGTCCGGGCCGTGGGCCAGCGCCTCGTTCGCGGCGTCGTACTCGCTCAGCTGGACCACCACCCGGTCCCAGACCACCTCGTCCGTGGGCCCGCTGACGCCACTCTCGACCGTGTGCGCGTGCCGGCGCAGCCCCTGGGCCGTGCCGGCCCGCACGAGGAACGAGACGTCGAGACGGGGCTGCTCGGGGTCGAGCGAGGCAGCGATCGCGCGCACGTCGGTGTCGGGCGGCACCTCGTACGCCTCGGTCTGGCGCCCCAGCTGGACGTCACCGACCACCCGGGAGAGCCTGAACACCCGCCGTTCGCCGCGGTCCAGGTCGTGGCCCACGACGTACCAGCGGCCCGAGGCGCGCAGGACTCCCCAGGGCTGGAGACGGCGCCTCGACTCCGGCTGACCGGTCCGGCGGTACGAGAAGGTGGCGACGCGACGCTGCTGCGTCGCCTCCCAGAACTGGTCGAAGGAGGGCTCCTCCGCACCCAGCGCCGGCGTCACGACGTCGAGCCGGGCGGCGTCGATGTCGACGCCTGCGGCCACCAGCTTGGCGCGACCGGACTCCGCCGCACTCGCCAGCGTGGCCTGCCGCCAGGTGCGGGCCGCGAGGCCCAGCACCGCCGCCTCGTCGGCCTCGAAGCGGACCTCCGGCAGCGAGGTCTGCTCGGTGGGGATGCGGTAGCCGATCTCGTCGTCGAAGAGGACGTCGTTGCTGCCGACCTCGATCAGGGCGCCGATCGCGCGGAGGTCGTCCTTGTCCCGCTCGAAGCTGCGCTCGAACGCGTCGTCACCGGCCTTGGTGTGCGGGTAGCCCGCGTACAAGGTGTCACGGATGTGCTGCTTGGTGACGAAGCGACGCGAACCCAGCAGCATGATGTGCAGGTTGAGCAGCCGCTCGGCTTTCCTCTGGGACATGGACGACCTGCCGCGGTCGGATCAGACGGCGTTGAGGATGTCGACGACGAAGTAGAGCGTGTCGGTGCCCTTGATGCCGGCACCCTCGTTGCCCTCCTTGCCGTAGCCCTTGGCCGGCGGGATCTCGATGATGACGCGGGACCCCACGGTGAGCCCGACGAGGGTCTCGTCCCAGCCCTTGACGAGCTGGCCGACGCCGATCTGGGTCTGCATGGGCTCCTTGCCGAACGAGCCGTCGAACGGCTTCTTGGCCTTCCAGACCTGACCCAGGTAGTTGACCGTGATGGTCTGGCCCGAAGCGACCTTGGCGCCGTCGCCCTGGATCAGGACGGTGTGGCGGAGCTTGCCGTTGGGCTTGGTGCCCTTGAAGTCGAAGCCGGTGAAGGCACCCTCCTTGCCCACGAGCGTGGGCGCCCAGCTGGCCGGCTTGAGCTTCTTGCCCTGCGGGCCGTCCAGGGGCTCCGGGGCCATGTCGACGAGGTCGACCACCCACAGGACCGCGTCCTGGTTGCCGATGCCGAGCTGGGAGTTGCCGGCCTCACCGAAGCTGTCCAGCGCGGAGGCCAGGACGGCGACGCGCGAGCCGATCTTCTGGCCCTCGAGGGCCTCCAGCAGCGGCTTGCTGATCGTGTCGTCGACGGGGAGCACCTCGGCGGAGGCCTCCCAGTTCGAGTAGACCTCGGTGCCGGAGAAGCCGTTGCCGATCCACATGCGGGTGAGGATCTCGTCGCCCTTGGCGGTCTCCTCGCCGTCACCCTCGATGAGGACCTTCGAGGTGATCCCGTCGGCCTCGAGCTTGCCGTCGAACTTCACCTCCGGCGCCTTGCCCGCCTCACCGGTGATGGTGACGGAGTCGAGGCCCTTGCCAGCCGGCTCGGACGAGTCCTCACCGCACGCGGCGAGCGTGCCGAGACCGAGCAGGAGGGCGCCGGCGGCGGCGAGGTTGCGGACTGTGGTGCGACGGAGCACGTGGATCACCTAACGACAGGGGAACGAGTCACTGGCCACGCGCGCGCGGCCCAGCGGAAACCTTAGCCGTACGTCCGAAGAACCGCGTGGACGTCGGTGTCACATGCCTTCGATGAGCCGCTCGACCCGCTCGTCGGTGGCGCGGAACGGGTCCTTGCACAGCACCGTGCGCTGGGCCTGGTCGTTGAGCTTGAGGTGCACCCAGTCCACGGTGAAGTCCCGCTGGTGCTCCTGCGCGGCGCGGATGAACTCCCCCCGCAGCCTCGCCCGGGTGGTCTGGGGCGGCACGGACTTGGCCTCGAAGATCCGGACGTCGTCGCACACCCGTGCCACCGCACCCCGCTTCTCCAGCAGGTAGTAGAGGCCGCGGTCGCGGCGGATGTCGTGGTAAGCGAGGTCGAGCTGCGCGATCCGCGGATCGCTGAAGGCCAGCTGGTGCTTGGCCCGGTACCGCTCGATCAGGCGCCACTTGATGACCCAGTCGATCTCGCGCTCGACCAGGCTCAGGTCGTCGGACTCGATCGCCTTGACGCACCGCTCCCACAGGTCCAGGACCCGTTCGGTCGTGGGGGTGGACAGCTGGCGGCGGTCGACGAAGTCCCGTGCCTTGGCCAGGAACTCGGACTGGATCTCCAGGGCGGACGCCTCGCGGCCGTTGGCCAGCCGCAGCCGACGACGCCCCGTCCGGTCGTGGGAGATCTCGCGGATGGCGCGGATCGGGTTCTCCAGGGTGAGGTCGCGCATGACGACCCCCTCCTCGATCATCCGCAGCACCAGGTCGCAGGAGCCGACCTTGAGCAGGGTCGTGGTCTCGGACATGTTGGAGTCCCCCACGATCACGTGCAACCGGCGGAACCGCTCAGCGTCGGCGTGGGGCTCGTCGCGGGTGTTGATGATGGGACGGCTGCGCGTGGTCGCGCTGCTGACGCCCTCCCAGATGTGCTCGGCGCGCTGGCTGATCGAGTACTTCGCCCCGGTCGGCGTCTGGACCACCTTGCCCGCGCCCACCAGCAGCTGCCTGGTCACCAGGAACGGGATCAGCACGTCAGCGATGTCCGCGAACTCCCCGGCCCGTCCGACGAGGAAGTTCTCGTGGCATCCGTAGGAGTTGCCTGCTGAGTCCGTGTTGTTCTTGAAGACGTACACGTCACCGGCGATCCCCTCACCGTGGAGCCGCTGCTCGGCGTCGATCAGCAACCCCTCGAGGATGCGCTCGCCCGCCTTGTCGTGCGTGACGAGCTCGACCAGGTCGTCGCACTCGGGGGTGGCGTACTCGGGGTGGGACCCGACGTCGAGGTAGAGACGGGCGCCGTTGCGCAGGAAGACGTTGCTCGAACGCCCCCAGGAGACGACCTTGCGGAAGAGGTACCGGGCGACCTCGTCAGGACTCAGCCGGCGCTGCCCGCGGAACGTGCAGGTGACGCCGTACTCGTTCTCGATCCCGAAGATCCTCCGGTCCATGACGCCACACTAGTCAGACAGGTCACACCCGCGCACGACTCGCCGAGGTCCAGCGGCGCCGGATGCAGGGCGCGCGGTGCTGTTTCAGGCTTCCTCGACGGGGGCAGACAGGAGCTCGGCCAGTCGCGACTCCCGCAACCGGGTGAACTTGCGGGGCTGGGAACGTGTCCGGTCCAGCATCGCGACCTCGAGGTCGTCCGCCTCGATGACGCGGTCGCCGCTCTCGGAGTGCCCCAACGCCTTCACCGCCAGACGTACGGCGGCGCCCAGGTCGAGCCCGGCCGTGAAGTGCTCCTCGAGGTGTCCACCGACGACGTCGGCCGCGCCGCCCATGACGGCGTACCCGTGCTCGTCGGCGACCTGGCCGTCGTAGGTCAGGCGGTAGATCTGGTCGTCCGCGGGGTCGTCGGAGATCTCGGCGACGAAGATCTCCACCTCGTACGGCTTCTCCCCGCCCGAGGAGAAGATGGTCCCCAGGGTCTGGGCGTACGCGTTGGCCAGCCCGCGTCCGGTCACGTCGCGACGGTCGTAGGAGTACCCACGCATGTCTGCCAGGCGCACGCCGGCGATGCGCAGGTTCTCGAACTCGTTGTAGCGGCCGACGGCGGCGAACGCGATCCGGTCGTAGATCTCGCTGACCTTGTGCAGTGCCTTGGACGGGTTCTCCGAGACGAACAGCACGCCGTCGGCGTACTGGAGCGCGACGACCGACCGACCGCGGGCGATGCCCTTGCGGGCGAAGTCGGCCCGGTCCTTCATCAGCTGCTCGGGTGAGACGTAGAACGGGGTGCTCATGGCGTGGTCCTCAGGTCAGGCTGGCGGCGGGCCCGTCGGGCCGCTGCATCCGGGAGGCGATCATCTGGTCGGCGGCCTCGGCCACCTCGCTGTCGGGCAGGCGGCGACCGCCGTCGCCGGTGATCACGTGGACCACCGGGAAGATCCGGCGGGTCAGGTCCGGCCCTCCGGTGGCGGAGTCGTCGTCCGCGGCGTCGTACAGCGCCTGCACGACGGCCAGCACGCACTCGGACTCGGTCAGGTCGCCGCGGTAGAGCTTCTTCAGCGCGCCGCGGGCGAACAGCGAGCCTGACCCGACCGCGTGGAAGGCGGTCTCCTCGTAGCGGCCCCCGGTGACGTCGTAGCTGAAGATCCGCCCCTGCTCCTCACGCACGTCGAAGCCGGCGAAGAGCGGGACGACCGAGAGACCCTGCATGGCGAGGGCGAGGTTGCCCCGGATCAGGGCGGCGAGGCGGTTGGCCTTGCCGTCCATCGACAGCGAGGAGCCCTCGATCTTCTCGTAGTGCTCCAGCTCGGTCTGGAAGAGGCGGACCATCTCGACGGCCAGCCCAGCAGTGCCTGCGATCCCCACCACGGAGAACTCGTCGGCCGGGAACACCTTCTCGATGTCGCGCTGGGCGATGATGTTGCCCATCGTGGCGCGCCGGTCGCCCGCCATGATCACGCCACCGGGGAAGGTCGCCGCGACGATGGTGGTGCCGTGCGGAGCGAGCGCGGAGGCGTCACCCGCGGGCACCGCCCGGTTGCTGGGCAGCAGCTCGGGTGCCTGGGAGGCGAGGAAGTCGGCGAACGAGGACGACCCGGGAGCCAGGTAGGCCGCGGGCAGACGGGGGTCGGTCATCGCCTCACTGCCCACCCTTCTGGACGAAGGAGCGCACGAAGTCCTCGGCGTTGCTCTCCAGGACCTCGTCGATCTCGTCGAGGATGGCGTCGACGTCGTCGTCGAGGGCCTCCTTGCGCTCGGCCACGTCCGTCTCGACGGACTCCTCGGTGACCTCCTCGGTCCCCGTGGACTTGCGGGGTTGCTTCTGCTCCTGGGCCATGGGTCGACCCTATAGCCCCCCACCCACTCGCGGGAGCGCTCGCCACGCGGTCACCGAGCGCAGGCCGGATCAGGCTCCCAGAGCCGCCAGCAGCTCCTCGACGCTGCCGCACCCGTCCATCAACGGCCCGACGTGCTCACGGGTGCCGCGCAGCGGGTCCGCGGTGGCCACGCGCTGGAGCGACGAGCGACCGGGGACGTCGAAGATCACCGAGTCCCACGAGGCCGCCGCCACGGAGGTGGCGTACTGCTCCAGGCACCGGCCTCGGAAGTAGGCGCGGGTGTCGGTGGGCGGGTGGTGCATGGCCTCGTCCACGTCCGCCGGACCCAGGAGGCGCTCGATGCGGCCGCCCGCGACGAGCCGCTGGTAGAGCCCCTTCTCGGGCCGCAGGTCGGAGTACTGCAGGTCGATGAGGTGCAGCTTGGGGTGGTCCCAGTCCAGGCCGTCGCGGTCGCGGTACTGCTCGAGCAGCTTCAGCTTGGCCACCCAGTCGAGCTCACGGGCGCACTCGTACGGGTCGCGTGCCAGACGGTCCAGGACGGAGCCCCACCGGGCGAGCACGTCGCGGGTCTGCTCATCGACGTCGTCGCCCCACCTCTTCTCGACGTACGCGGTGGCGAGCTCGAGGTAGAGGGCCTGAAGCTCGACGGCGGTCATGCGGCGGCCGTCCCGCAACGTCACCAGGTGTCGCAGGGTGGGGTCGTGGGAGACCTCGTGCAGCGTCCGCACGGGGTGGTCGAGGTCCAGGTCGGCCGTGATGAACCCGTCCTCGATCATCGCGAGGACCAGTGAGGTGGTGCCCATCTTCAGGTACGTCGACACCTCGGCCAGGTTGGCGTCACCGATGATCACGTGGAGTCGCCGGTGCTCGGTGGGGTCGGCGTGCGGCTCGTCGCGGGTGTTGATGATCGGCCGCTTGAGCGTGGTCTCCAGCCCTACCTCGACCTCGAAGAAGTCCGCACGCTGGCTGACCTGGAAGCCGTGCTTCTGCCCGGCGCGACCGATCCCCACGCGGCCGGCCCCGCAGACCACCTGACGGGACACGAAGAACGGGGTCAGGTGCCTCACGATGTCGCGGAACGGTGTCGACCGCGGCATCAGGTAGTTCTCGTGGGCGCCGTAGGAGGCCCCCTTGTTGTCGGTGTTGTTCTTGTACAGCACGATCGGCGCCGCACCCGGCACCGCGCTGGCGAAACGGGCCGCGTCGAGCATCACCTGCTCGCCGGCCTTGTCCCAGCGCACCACGTCCAGCGGCGTGGTCACCTCGGGGCTCGAGTACTCCGGGTGCGCGTGGTCGACGTAGAGGCGGGCACCGTTGGTCAGGATGATGTTGGCGAGGCCGATCTCCTCGTCGGTGAGCAGGCTCCGGTCCGCGACCGCCCGCGACAGGTCGTACCCGCGGGCGTCCCGCAAGGGGGTCTCCTCCTCGAAGTCCCACCTGGCCCGCCGGGCCGTGACGGTGGCCGCGGCGTACGCGTTGACGACCTGGGACGACGCCTGGACGGGGTTCGCCCCGGGGTTGCCAGCCACCGAGATGCCGTACTCGACCTCCGTGCCCATCACGCGTCGCACCGTCATGGACCGACCCTACCCAGCGGGGCTAGCCTCGGCGCATGGTTCGGTGGTGGGACGAGCGGGTCGTGCCGAGGCTCACCGACGCGTCGTTGCGGGGTCGCGAGGTCGGGGAGCTGCGGGGCCTGACGTGTGCCGGCCTGGGCGGCACCGTGATCGAGGTCGGCTTCGGCAGCGGCCTCAACGTGCGGTGGTACCCGGCCGAGGTCAACGACGTCTGGGCGGTCGAGCCGTCCGACGGTGGGTGGGAGCTCTCGGAGCGCCGGCGCGCCCGGTCCCGGGTCCCCGTTGAACGGCGAGGACTCGACGGGCAGCTGCTGGCCGTGGACGACGACAGCGCCGACTGCGCGCTCGTGACGTTCAGCCTGTGCACCATTCCCGACCCGGTCCGTGCGCTGGCCGAGCTGCGCCGGGTCGTACGCCCGGGCGGCTCACTCCACTTCCTCGAGCACGGCCTCTCCCCCGACCCGCGTACGGCGCGCAGGCAGCGACGGCTCGAGCCCTGGCAGCGCAGGCTGGCAGGAGGGTGCCACCTGACACGCGAGCCCGCACCGTTGGCGGGAGCGGCCGGGTGGACTGTCGAGACGCTGGTGCACGACTCACTGGAGGGGCCGGCCGTGATGGCCCCGTGGACCTACCTGTCCCGGGGACGGGCTCGCTGAGCCACCTCAGCGACGGCGGGCGCGCCCGTTCACCGCACTGGCGTGCGCGGCGTTGACAGCGGCGATCCCGAGCCAGGCGATCCCGACCGCCGGGAGCGCACCGTCGGCGGCCACCATCGGGACGATCGTGATCGGCACTCCGACCCCGAGCGAGACGACGCCGAGCACGAACTGACGGATCTGCCCGGCGCCGGCGTCCCGCAGGTCACTGCGGTCACGGTCGGCCACCGCCTTCGTCCGGCCTGCCACGGCCTCCTCCACACGGGCCGCGAACGACTCCACGAGCTCCTTCTCGTACTCGCTCCCGAGCTCCCGTCGTGCCGCGAGCAGCGCCTCGACATCGGCGCGCTCGACCTCCTCGTCCCCCATGAGTCCTCCAGGTCGTCGTTCGCCCGCGGCCCGGTCCGGGCGCGGTGCTACAGGTACTGGCCGGTGTTGCCGACGTTCTCGATCGAGCGCCCCGGCTCGGTGCCCTGCTTGCCGGTGATCAGGGTGCGGATGAAGACGATGCGCTCCCCCTTCTTGCCGGAGATGCGGGCCCAGTCGTCCGGGTTGGTGGTGTTGGGCAGGTCCTCGTTCTCCTTGAACTCGTCCACGCACGCCTGCAGCAGGTGCTGCACCCGCAGGCCCTTGTCCTGGTGGTCGAGGAAGTCCTTGATGGCCATCTTCTTCGCGCGGTCGACAATGTTCTGGATCATCGCGCCCGAGTTGAAGTCCTTGAAGTACAGGACCTCCTTGTCGCCGTTGGCGTAGGTGACCTCGAGGAAACGGTTCTCCTCGCTCTCGGAGTACATCCGCTCCACGGCCGCCCGGATCATCCCGCCGACGCACGCCTCGCGGTCCCCGTCGAACTCCGCGAGGTCCTCGCTGTGCAGCGGCAGGTCGGCGACCAGGTACTTGCTGAAGATGTCACGGGCGGACTCCGCGTCGGGTCGCTCGATCTTGATCTTCACGTCGAGCCGCCCGGGGCGCAGGATCGCCGGGTCGATCATGTCCTCACGGTTGGAGGCGCCGATGACCAGCACGTTCTCGAGCAGCTCGACGCCGTCGATCTCGCTGAGCAGCTGCGGCACGATCGTGTTCTCCACGTCCGAGGAGACCCCGGACCCACGCGTACGGAACAACGAGTCCATCTCGTCGAAGAAAACGATCACGGGCGTGCCCATGCTGGCCTTCTCGCGGGCGCGCTGGAACACCAGACGGATGTGCCGCTCGGTCTCACCGACGTACTTGTTGAGCAGCTCGGGGCCCTTGATGTTGAGGAAGTACGAGCGCCCCTCCGCCCCGGTCCGCTCGGCCACCTTCTTGGCAAGCGAGTTGGCCACGGCCTTGGCGATGAGCGTCTTGCCACACCCGGGCGGGCCGTACAGGAGCACGCCCTTGGGCGGCTTGAGCTGGTGCTCGGTGAACAGGTCGGGGTAGAGGTACGGGAGCTCGACGGCGTCGCGGATCGCGTCGATCTGGGCACCGAGGCCACCGATCGAGGCGTAGTCGATGTCAGGGACCTCCTCCAGGACGAGCTCCTCGACCTCGGACTTCGGGACCACCTCGTACGCGACCGCCGTGCGCGCGTCGACGAGCAGGGAGTCGCCGGCCCGCAGGTGCCCCTCGCGGAGGGGACCGGCCAACCGGATCACGCGCTCCTCGTCGGCGTGGTTGATCACCAGCGCCCGCGAGCCGTCGTCCATCAGCTCCTTGAGCATGACGACGTCGCCGACCTGCTCGAAGGCGAGCTGCTCCACGACGTTGAGCGCCTCGTTGAGCAGGATCTCCTGGCCGAGGACGAGCTCGTCGGCGTCCACCGCTGGGCTGACGGTGACCCGCAGCTTGCGGCCGCCGGTGAACACGTCCACGGTCCCGTCGTCGTGCCGCTCGAGGAAGGTGCCGAACCCGGCCGGCGGCTGCGCGAGCCGGTCGACCTCCTCCTTGAGGCGGGTGATCTGGTCGCGCGCCTCGCGGAGGGTGCCTGCGAGACGTTCGTTCTGCGCCGTGACGCCGGCCAGGGAGCGTTCGGCCTCGGCGAGCCGGGTCTCCAGCGCCCGCGAGCGGAACGGCTGGTCGGAGATCCGGCTGCGCAGTTCAGTGACCTCGGCCTCCAGGAAGCCGACCTGAGCGACAAGTTCCTCACGTGTTGCCTCGGACATGGCGTCACCTCCGTGACGGACACTACCCGCGCGTGACGAGAACGGAAGGCCCTCCGGCCGGGGTGTTGCCGCGCCGTGACCGGCCCGTCACCGGGCCGCTCCCGCAGGAGCGCCGGGCTCAGGCGTCGAAGTGCTCCTCAAGCACCTGCGGGGGCAGGTCGGCGGGGCGCGGGCCGTTGTAGTCCACGCCGTACGCGCCCGGCGCCGGGCGCCGCTTCTTGATCGGCGGGCGCTCGCCCGGAGCCATCCGGCGGGCAGTGACCAGGAAGGCCGTGTGCCCGATCATCTTGTGACCGGGGCGCACCGCGAGGCCCTCCACGTGCCAGTCCCGCACCAGCGACTCCCACGGCTGCGGCTCGGTGAAGCCGCCGTGGGCACGCAGGGTCTCGACGACCCGGCTGAGCTGGGTGGTGGTGGCGACGTACGCGCAGACGATGCCGCCGGGGACCAGCGCGTCGGCGACCGCGTCGACGCACTCCCACGGTGCCAGCATGTCGAGGATGATGCGGTCGGCCCGCTCGCCCGTGCTCTGCAGGCCCTCGACGAGGTCGCCGAGCCGAAGGTCCCAGGCCGGGTGGCTCTGGCCCTGCGGGGCGTTGAAGAACTGGTTGACGTTGCGGCGGGCGACCTCCGCGAACTCCTCGCGACGCTCGTAGGAGACGACGTGTCCCCACGGCCCCACGGCACGCAGCAGGGAACAGGTCAGGGCGCCGGAGCCGACGCCCGCCTCGATCACCTTCGCGCCGGGGAAGATGTCGGCCATCGCCACGATCTGGGCGGAGTCCTTCGGGTAGACCACGGCGGCGCCGCGCGGCATCGAGACGACGAACTCCGAGAGCAGCGGCCGGAAGATCAGGTACTGGCCGCCCGCCGACGAGGTGAGGGTGAAGCCCTCCTCACGACCGATGATGTCGTCGTGCTCGAGGTGGCCCTTGTTGGAGAAGAAGCGCTTGCCCACGACCAGCTCGAAGTTGTGCCGGCGCCCCTTGTTGTCGACCAGCCGCACCCACTCCCCCTCACGCAGGGGTCCGCGGTGCACCCCCGCCCAGGCCTCGGCGGGGACGTCGGGAAGGGCGGGCGCCGCCGGGGTGGCGGTGCGTGGCTGGGGCGCGTCAGACATGCCCCGCAGCCTAGTGGGCGGCGTGCCGGAAGGCGTGGTCGACGTCGGCGGTGGCCAGGATGCCGTAGATCGTGCCGTCGTCCTCCAGGAGCAGGTACTCCTCGGAGGGCCGGCGGCTGATCGCGAGGACGAGCTGCTCCCCGGCCAGGTCGGCGTCGAGCTGGAGCCCGGGTTCCAGGGTGCGTGCCACGGCCGAGGCCGGGACCCACGGGCGACGCTCCTCCGGCGTGGCGCGGATCGCGGACTCGTTCACGATCCCCTCGGCGGCGCCGTACGGGTCGAGGGTGACGATCCCTCCGGCCTGGACGTCCTGGGCCATGCGGACCGCCTCCGAGAGCGGGGTGTCGCGCGGTACGGCCACGCAGCGGCGGGCCAGGGGGCGTGCCTGCAGCGCGGGCAGCCGTCGCCTGAGCCGGGCCTGGGTCATCGCAGCGGTCGACCCGGCCCACATGAAGGCGCCGAGCACGAAGAACATGACGGTCTGGAAGATGCCGGGACGCACGCCCAGGACGTACGGCTGGACCAGGGGCCACACCACCACGGCGAGCGCGACGATGCGCCCGCCCCAGCCGGCCGCCAGGGTGCCGCGGTGCTGGTCGCGCGAGGCGCCCCAGACCACTGCCTTGAGCACGCGGCCGCCGTCGAGCGGCAGCCCGGGCACCAGGTTCATGATCCCGATCAGCAGGTTGGCACCGGCGAGGCCCTCCACGCCGACGCGAAGGACACCCTCGGGGGTGACGAACCACGCCCCCAGCGCGACCAGTCCCACCGCGATGGAGGTCAGCGGACCCACGACGGCGATCCAGAACTCGTGGCCGGGTCGGCGGGCGACGCCGTCGATCTCGGTCGCGCCTCCCAGGAAGTGCAGGGTGATCGAGTTGACCCCGTACCCCAGCCGCTTGGCGACGAGGGCGTGCGAGGCCTCGTGCAGCAGGATCGCGAGGTACAGCAGCACCGCGAACGCTGCTCCCACGACGTAGGTGCCGAACCCGAGGCCGGGCTCGACCTGCTCGATGCGGGGGGCCACGAGCAGGGCGATCATCGCGGCGACCAGGAACCACGAGCGCGTGACGTACACGGCGATGCCCGCGATGGAGCCCAGACGCAGCACCCCCGGTGGTCGGGGTTGCTGGTGGGACGGCGCGGAGGGGGCGGACACACCGTGAGCCTAGCGAGCGGGCGGGCAGGCGCGCTGCGGTCCGTCCACCGCTCGCCTAGGCTGGCGGCGCCATGACCCACCCCGTAGCGCCCAGCTCCCCCGCCGAGTCCCTCAGCACCCCTGTCGACGGCGTGGACGTGGTCGGGGCCCTGTCCCCGAGCCGCGCGGGGGACTTCATGACCTGTCCGCTGCTCTACCGGTTCCGGAGCGTCGACCGGCTTCCCGAGCCGCCCTCCCCCGACGCCGTGCGGGGCACGGTGGTGCACAAGGTCCTCGAGCTGCTCTTCGACGCCCCCGCGGTCGAACGCACGCGCGACCACGCGGCCTCGCTGGTGGCGCCGGCGTGGACCAGCATGCTCGACGCCGACCCCGACCTCGATGCCATGTTCGCCGACGACACCGCACGGGCCCGGTGGACCGCCACCTGCCACACCGCCCTGGACCGCTACTTCGACCTCGAGGACCCGGTGCGCCTGGAGCCCGCCGAGCGGGAGGCCTACGTCGAGACGGTGCTGGAGTCACGGCTGCTGCTGCGCGGGTTCATCGACCGGCTCGACGTCGCCCCGAACGGGATGGTGCGCGTGGTCGACTACAAGACGGGTCGTTCGCCCGGCCCCGGTTTCGAGGCCAAGGCACTGTTCCAGATGAAGTTCTACGCCCTCGTCGTGTGGCGCAGCCGCGGGGTGGTCCCCGCGCTGCTGCAGCTCATGTACCTCGGCGACGGCGAGGTCCTCCGCTACGAGCCCGACGAGCAGGACCTGCTGGCCACCGAGCGCAAGGTGGAGGCGGTGTGGCGCGCCATCAGTGGCGCCACCGCGAGCGGCGACTGGCGTCCACGCCCCTCGCGCCTGTGCGCGTGGTGCTCCTTCAAGGAGCTGTGTCCCGAGTACGGCGGGACGCCGCCGCCGTTGGCGGTGGTCCCGGCGCCCGTCGGGACGGACTGAGGGAGGCGCTCAGGCGGGCAGCAGGGCGAGGTCGGAGGCCCCCAGCCCGGCCAGCGTGTCGTGGAAGACGCGGCGCGGACCCTCGAGGATGGGCACGTGGTTGGGCACCACCACGACGGTGCAGCCGGCGGACTCCGCCGACTTGGCACCCGTGTTGGAGTCCTCGATCGCCACGCACCGCCCGGGAGCGACGCCGAGGGCTGCCGCGGCCAGGAGGTACGGCTCGGGGTGCGGCTTGCCGAACTCGACCCGGTCGCCGGTCACGATGGTGGCGAAGGTGTCCTCGGGCAGGCGGGCCAGGATCGGGTCGACGAAACGCCGGTACGACATGGTGACCAGGGCGCACGGCACGCCGGCGCGGCGCAGGTCCGCGAGCAGCTCCACCGCTCCCGGACGCCACGGCACGGCTTCCTCGACCCGGGCCACCACACCGTCGAGGAGCTCCTCGACGACCTGCTCGGGCGTGCGGTCGATGCCCATGTGCTCGCGGATGTAGCGCCCAGACGCGAGCAGGTCGTTGCCGACGAGGTTCAGGGCGTGGGCCTGCGACCAGGTGCCGCCGTACTTCTCGGCCATCGCGAACTCGGTGGCGATCCAGTACGGCTCGGTGTCGACGAGCGTGCCGTCCATGTCCCACAGGACCGCGGCGGGACGGCTCTCGGTGACCGGCTGCTCGACGGGGTGCTCGGTGCTCAGGATGCCCTCCGGGACGTGAGTGGTGCGTGGACCGGACGCCTTGATGCTAGGCACCGGTCCACGCGGACCACGAAATGCCGACTTCCCTCAGAGCCCGAGGTCGCGCCCCACGATCTCCTTCATGATCTCGGTGGTGCCCCCGTAGATCGTGCTGATCCGGGAGTCCAGGTAGTCGTGGGCGATCCGGTACTCGAGCATGTAGCCGTACCCGCCGTGCAGCTGGACGCAGCGGTTCACGACGTTGACGTACTGCTCGGTGCACCAGAACTTCGCCGCTGCGGCGTCGGCGGCGCTCAGCTCACCACGAGTGTGCCGCTCCAGGAGGCCGTCGACGTACGCCCGGGTGACCCGCACGCCGGTCACCATCTCGGCGAGCTCGAAGCGGGTGTTCTGGAAGCGCCCGATCGGCTGGCCGAACGCGGTCCGCTCGCGCACGTACGCCAGGGTGCGCTCCAGGACGCCCTCGGCGGCGGCGGTCGCGTTGGCCGCGATCGAGATGCGCTCCTGGGGCAGGTTCCTCATGAGCCCCAGGAAGCCGCCGCCCTCCTCGCCCAGCAGGTTGCTCGCCGGCACCCGTACGTCGGTGAAGAAGAGCTCGCTGGTGTCCTGGGCGTGCAGGCCGACCTTCTCGAGGTTGCGTCCGCGGCTGAACCCGGGGCGGTCGGCCTCGATGACGATCAGGCTCAGTCCCTTGTGCGGGTCGGGCCCGGTGCGCACGGCGGTGGCCACGAGGTCGGCGTTCTGCCCGTTGGAGATGAAGACCTTGCTGCCGTTGACCACGTAGTCGTCGCCGTCGCGCACCGCGGTGGTGCTGATGCCGGCCAGGTCGGACCCGGTCCCCCCGGCTCCGTCATCGCGACCGCGACCACCAGCTCGCCGGCCGCGATCCCGGGGAGCCAGCGTCGCTTCTGCTCGTCGTTGGTCAGGTCGGTGAAGTACGGGATCACGATGTCGCTGGCCAGACCGACGCACGCAAGGCCGTCGGAGACGGGGTTGCGCGAGAACTCCTCGCCGATGACGGCGTTGAACCGGAAGTCGGTGATCCCGCCGCCGCCGTACTCCTCGGGGATGTTGAACCCCAGCAGCCCCGCACTGGCAGCCTCCGTGAACAGCCAGCGGTCGACCTTCCCCTGCTCGCTCCACCGCTCGGCGTTGGGCTCCGCGTGCTTGGCCACGAAGGACCTCACCGTCTCGCGGAGGTACTCGTGGTCCTCGTCGTAGAGGCTCCTGGCCCCCACCACACCGCTGCTCATCCTGTGTCCGATCTCTTGTCGTCGTGCCGGTACCCGGCGCTCACACGCGCTCGAGGCCGAACCAGAAGTGCTGTCCCTGGGACAGCACCAGCTCGGACTTGCCGTTCATGACCCCCATCAGGGTGCTGTCGTCGACCCGCTTGAAGTGGTCCACCACGGGCATACCGTCGTAGACCATCGAGGCGGTCACCTCCCCGCGGAACTCGACGTCCCAGAGGCTCGCCTCCCCGTTGCCGGTGCGGGTGTCCGAGTAGAGCGACCCGTCGGCGGCCCGGCAGATGAGGGGCTTGGCGTCGTCGAACCAGACGAAGCTCTTGCCGTACCAGCCGGACCGCCCGAGGAGCTTCTCCACCGGGTGCCCCGTCGAGAACGCGAACCCGCGCCAGTCGCCGAGGATGTCGGCGGCCCGGACCGTGTCGAGGTCGGACCACAGCGACTCCAGCTCGCACGGGTCCACAGGGCCCTCGGCGTTGCGCAGCTCGGCCCACCGGGCCAGTCGCCCCCGGGTCCTCACCGCAGACCGATCCTGCGCATGAGGCCCAGCTGCTTGTTCGTCGAGTGGACGAATCCCTCGACCGGCTTCCCCGCGGGCGGGCCCAGGGGCATGAGCCTCTGTCGGGCGACGGTCTGGGCGTTGGTGTACTTCCGGATCCCCTCGGCACCGTGGCGCCGTCCGAGGCCGCTGTCCCCCATGCCGCCCATGCCGGCCTCGATGCTGCCGGCCGCAGCTGCCGCCCCGTCGTTGATGTTGACCGCGCCGGCACGCAGCGCCGCGGCGATCTCCTCAGCGGCGTCCACGTCCTTGGACCAGACCGAGGCGGAGAGACCGTACGTCCCCTCGTTGGCCCTGCTGACCGCCTCGGCATCGTCCCGGACCGGGTAGAGCGAGACGACCGGGCCGAACGTCTCCTCCCCGTGCACCTCCATGGCGGGGGTGACACCCTCCAGGACGGTGGGTTCGTAGAAGAGGGGGCCGAGGTCGGGCCGCGCCCGACCTCCCACGAGGACGGTGGCCCCCTGCTCGACAGCCTGGTCGACGTGTCGTACGACGGTGTCGAGCTGGTCGGCGGAGGTGAGCGAGCCAACGTCCGCGGAGTAGTCCCAGGCGGGCCCCAGGGTGAGTTCACGCGTCGCCTCGACGAGGGCGTCACGGAAGGCCGGGTAGACGGAGTCGTGGACGTACACCCGCTCGATGTGGATGCACATCTGTCCCGTGTTGGCGAAGGCGGCGGTCACGGTTCCCCGAGCAGCCGCGGTCAGGTCGGCGTCCGCACGGACGACCAGCGGGTTCTTGCCGCCCAGCTCCAGCGAGGCGCCCACGAGCCGCCCGGAGGCGCGGCGCGCCACGTCGCGTCCGGTTCGCGTGGACCCGGTGAAGGCGACGTAGTCGACCGCCTCCACGAGCGCCGTGCCGGTGACCGTGCCGCGGCCCGTGACCACCTGCCACACGTAGTCGGGCAGCCCTGCTCGCGACATCAGGTCTCGGGTCCAGAGCATGGTCAAGGGTGTCTGCGCGTCCGCCTTCGACACGACTGCGTTGCCCGCGAGCAGAGCGGGGATGACGTCGCCGACGCCGAGGTACAGCGGGTAGTTCCACGGAGAGATGATGCCGACGCCCCCCCCTTGGGCACCCGCACCTCCTTGACCACGGTGGCGCCCGGGACCATGCCACGCAGTTTGGTCGGCTTGAGGTAGTGGCGGGTCCGCTGGGCGTAGTGGCGCGCGATGGCCACCACCTGCCCGACCTCCTGCCACGCGTGGAACCTCGCCTTGCCCGTCTCCCACTGGATCAGGTCGAGCACCTGCTCCTGCTCGGAGAGCAGGAGGTCGTGGAAGGCCAGCACGACGGCGCTGCGCTCACGCAGCGGCCGCGCCGCCCACTCCTGTTGGGCCGTCCGAGCGGTCCGTACCGCCTCCCTCACGTCGTCGGTCGTGCTGACCGGAACCGGCGCGGTCTCCTCCAGGGTGAACGGCGCGAGGGCGGACTGGGTGGAAGGTTCTACGCCGCTGCGCACCCAGCTGGACCAGCGGTCCAGCGACTCGGCGTCCGGCCACGCGGGGCTTCCCTGCGGCTCCCCCGCCCCTGTCGGACGGGCTGTCGTCGGCGTGGCGCCTGCGGTCATGGTCGGGCTCCTCGGGCTTCCGTTCGAAGGGCGTGACGACAGTCACGCCGTGCAGGACGGTAGGCCCGTCTCGACCTGGAAGTCAACGGTGCTCCAACCTCTTGCCACACAGGGTCCACGCTCCCTATGTTAATTGGGAATCACATCAGAGGGTGCTCCCTCGACGCCGGCGCCCACCACGGGCGATCCGTCGCGACCGGACCGCCCGGCCTCTCGGAAGGTGGACCACGCATGACCACAGTGAGCAGACGCAACATGTTGACCCTGGGGGCCGCACTGGGGCTCTCCACGGCGCTGACCCCCACCACGCCCGCGTGGTCGTGGGCACCCGCTGGCTCCATCGCCGGGGCGGGCACCGGGGCCGACCCCGCGTACGTCTGGGACGACGAGATCGACCAGATCATGGCCACGCTCATCGACCGTGGCCAGGTGGGTGCGACCAACACGGCGATGAGGCGGTGGGTCAACAACAACGACACGGTCCCCGCCGAGATCCCTGCCGACCTGCGTGACTGGCTGGTGCGCAAGACCCGCTTGCCCGACTGGGCGGACCGCAGCCTGCTGCTGCGCTCCGGGGACGTGTCACGGCGCCTCGACACCCATTTCTTCATCCTGTACGGCGTGGGCGGCGGTCTCATGAGCACCGTCATTCCCCGTGAGGCCAAGTCGGTGTACTGGTCCAAGGGTGGCGCGGACATGCAGGACCGCGCCGCCAAGACGTTCGCGTTCGGCTACGACATGGCCGAGCTGCGCGGCTTCGAGCCCAGCGGCCAGTTCCTGGTCACGGCCAACAAGACGCGCATCGTGCACGCGGCGGTGCGCCACCTGCTGCCCCAGTCCCCCCCACTGGCGCGCGGTTGCGGACGAGCACATCCCGATCAGCCAGGCCGACATCCTGGTGACCTTCCACTCGACCGGCACCTTCGCCCACAAGAAGCTCAAGGAGTGGGGCTTCCTGCGCAACGCCGATGACGACCGCGCCTTCCTGCACTCCTGGCAGGTGGCCCTGAGCCAGCTCGGAGTCCAGGACCAGTACATCCCGAGCACCTGGGCGGCGGCGGAGGCCCAGTCGGCGCAGGTCCTCACGCCCATCCTGGCCCCGACGCCCGAGGGCATCGACCTGGCCGAGCAGCTGCTGAGCATGCCGAAGTCCCTCGACGGCGGTCTGACGCGTGGCCTGCTCAACGAGTTCACCCGCTACCTGCTCGGCGACGAGGTGGGCGACTGGCTCAAGCTCAAGCGCGACCCCGCGGCCGCCGCGTTCCTGTACGCGGCGTGGCCGACCTACCTGGCGTTCCGCCGGGGAACGATCCCGTTCCTGCCGGTCGCCTACTACGCGCTCGACCAGTTCATCCGGGCCTTCGCCATGGCGTTCCTCAACAAGGGGGAGGACGCGAAGACCACGCCGATCACGATCCCGGACGTGAACCGGCCCTGACGCTCCCTCGTCAGGGTCATGGAGCCCGGGGGTACCCGAACCCCGCGGGCTCCGCCCGCGCTCAGGGCACGGGCGGAACGTCCAGCGCCCCCAGCAGCAGCGCTGCGACCTGGTCACGGTGCTCGGCGGAGTCGTCCCAGCGCAGCACCCGGCCGGCCTCCACGACCACACCGAACCCGGCGTGCACCAGGGTCCTGGCCTGCCGGGAGTCGAGCGACGGGTGCAGGCCGAGGAGCTTCTGCTCCCACACGGCCATGTGCTCACGCTGGGCCACGACGACGGGGCGCTGGAGCTCGGGGGGCAGGCCGACGATCTCGGCCTCCGCCACGGAGATGAACTCGGTGTTCTCGAAGCTGTACGCGACGTACGCGGCCGCCAGCGCGGCCAGCGACTCCTCCGGGGAGGACGTGCCGTGCAACGCCTGGGCAACCGCCTGGTCGAGCGTCGCCGCCGTCTGAAGACAGGCAGCAGCGAGGATGTCCGCCTTCGCCGGGTAGTGCCGGTAGATGGCCGACGGAGCGAGCCCGACCGCACCCGCGATCTGGCCCATGCCGACGTTGCGGAAGCCCTGCGCGGCGAACATCGGGATCACAGCCCGGAGGATCTCGGCCCGCCGCGACACCGGGTCCGGGCGCGCGGCGACCATGACCCGGGACGCGGTGGCAGGGGTCCGGTCCAGGTCGACCACTGCGACCCGCACGGCCACGTCCGTGAGGAGGTCCACGGCACGCTGCCGTGCCAGCGGCGTGCGGTGGATCGTCACCGAGCCGATCGCCCCCAGGGCCGCCGACGCGCGCAGGCCGGCCCGGCTGCCGCCGTACTCCCCCACGACGGCGTCGCCGACACGGTTGACCAGCTCGCCAAACTTCGTCCGCAGCGCCCTGCGGTCGTCGGCCTCGAGGAACCGCGCCTCCCACCGGTACACGCCGCCCGAGGCACGGTGGGCCACCGTCACCTCGGCCAGGGCCTCCAGCAGGGGCCGGGGGCTGGCGTCGGCGGGGAGGTCGTCCAGCACCTCGAGGAGCCGGTCGACCATCAGGTTGGCGCACTCGACGAACAGTGCGTACTTGTTGGGGAAGTGCCGGTACAGCGCGGCGGCGGTGATGCCGACCTTGGCCGCGACCTCCTCCATGGAGGCGCCGTGGTAGCCGCGCTCGTTGAAGATCGGCCCGGCGGCGTCGAGGACCAGCTGTCGACGGTTGCGCGGACGCCGGCGCACCGGGAACTGCTCGACTGCCATCCCTCACCCCCTCGTCGCGACGTCCGGTCCAGTCAATCACGCCGACCGCCCGTCCCGCACACCGACCCGCATGCGATCAGCCATTCACAAAAATGTGATGCGCCATTAACTTACCCATTCCTTTGGGCGACGTTCCTGTGCATACTGCTGGGCAACCCGCTCGCACGCCGCACCGAGGAGTCAGCATGTCCACCGAAGCTCCCCCCGCCTGGTCGTTCCGCCACCACTGGATGGCCCACGCAGCCACCCACGCGGCCATGCGCCCCGACAAGGAGGCCCTCCGCTTCCGCGGGCAGGGCACGACGTGGGCCCAGCTCTCCGAACGGTCGCTGCGCGGCGCGGCCGCCCTCGCCGCACGCGGGGTCGGCGAGGGCGACCGCGTCGCCCTGCTCACGCTCAACCACCCGTGGTTCGTCGAGGCGGTCCTCGCGGCCAACAGCCTCGGGGCCATGGCGGTGCCCCTGAACTTCCGCCTCGCGCCGCCAGAGCTCGACTACATCCTGGGCGACTGCACGCCCGCGGCCGTGCTCGTGGACGCCATGCTGCTGCCGCTCCTGAAGGCGGCGCCCGGCAGCGCCGACATCGGCGCGGTCGTCGTCATCGGCGAGGCCGACCTCAGCAGCGAGGGCCCCAGGGTCGTGGCGTACGAGGACCTCCTGGCCGCGCACGGTCCCATCGAGCTGCCCGACGTCAGCGAGGAGGCCACCGCGCTGATCATGTACACCTCCGGGACGACCGGTCACCCCAAGGGCGCCATGCTCTCGCACCGCAACATGCAGGTGCAGGCGTTGACCTGCATCCGGGCCATGGAGATGTTCGACGACTCCGACGTGGGCTTCCTGACGGCGCCGTTCTTCCACATCGCCGGGCTTGGCTCCATCGTCGCGAACATCGTGCTCGGAGGGACCGTCGTCATCCACCCCCTCGGCGCGTTCGACCCGGCGGCGGTCCTCGACGCGTACGAGGCCGAGGGGGCGACGGTCGTCTTCAACGTCCCGATGCAGTGGGACCTGATCTGCGCCCAGCCCGACATCGCCGAGCGCGACCTGAAGCTGCGGATCATCAGCTGGGGCGCCGCACCCGCCTCGGACACCACCCTGAGGGCCATGGGCCGCGCCTTCCCCGAGGCGCTCAACGTCGCCGTGTTCGGCCAGACGGAGACCTCCCCCATCACCTGCGTGCTGCGCGGTGAGGACTCGCTGCGCAAGCTCGGGTCGGTGGGCCAGCCGATCCCCACCCTGCAGTACCGCATCGTCGACGCGGAGATGAACGACGTGGCCCCGGGCGAGGTCGGCGAGATCGTCTACCGCGGGCCCACCGTGATGAAGGGGTACTGGAACAAGCCCCGCGAGACCGCCGACGCGTTCGCCGGAGGCTGGTTCCACTCCGGCGACCTGGTCAAGCAGGACGAGGACGGGTTCGTGTGGGTCGTGGACCGGATGAAGGACATGATCATCTCGGGCGGCGAGAACATCTACTGCGCCGAGGTCGAGAACGCGGTCGCCGCCCACCCGGGGGTCCGGGAGGTCGCGGTCATCGGACGCCCCGACGAGCGCTGGGGCCAGGTGCCGGTCGCCGTCGTGGCACTGGCCGAAGGAGCCGAGCTGACACTCGAGGAGCTCGTGGCCGGCCTCGACGGACGGCTCGCCTCGTACAAGTTCCCCAAGGACCTCGTCGTCCTTCCCGAGCTGCCACGCAACGCCGGCGGCAAGATCCTCAAGGGCCCGCTGCGCGAGCAGGACGTGGCGGCCGTGCCGGCGGCCGGCTGAGCCCACACCCCACACGATGCCTCACCGGCCCCACCCCGCCCGGGGTGGGGCCGGTGTCGCGCACGTCCTCAGTCCTCGGGGTCGTACCCGAGGTTCGGCGAGAGCCAGCGCTCCGCCTCCGCGATCGTCCAGCCCTTCCGCCGGGCGTAGTCCTCGACCTGATCCCTCCCGAGGCGACCGACCACGAAATACTGGGACTCCGGGTGCGAGAAGTACCAGCCCGACACTGAGGCGCCCGGCCACATCGCCATCGACTCGGTGAGCTCGATGCCCGTGCTCGCCTCCACGTCGAGCAGCTCCCAGATGGTGCGCTTCTCGGTGTGGTCGGGGCAGGCGGGGTACCCCGGGGCCGGGCGGACACCTTCGTACCTCTCGGCGATGAGAGCGGCGTTGTCGAGCTGCTCCCCCGCCGCGTGGCCCCAGAACTCGGTGCGGACCCGCTGGTGCAGGCGCTCGGCGAACGCCTCCGCCAGCCGGTCGGCCAACGACTCCAGCAGGATCGCCGAGTAGTCGTCCAGCTCGGCCTTGAACGCCTGGATCCGCTCCACGGTCCCGTGTCCCGCGGTCACCGCGAAGGCGCCCACGTGGTCGGCGAGGCCGGTCGCGACGGGGGCCACGAAGTCGCTGAGCGCCTTGTTGGCCACGCCCTCGCGGTGCTCGCCCTGCTGGCGCAGGTGGTGCAGCGTCGTCCGGACCTGCGTACGGCTCTCGTCGGTCCAGACGAGCACGTCGTCCCCGTCCGCGTTCGCGGGGAAGAAGCCGTACACCGCGCGCGCGGTCAGCCACTTCTCGGCGGCGATCCGGTCCAGCATCACCTGGGCGTCGTCGTAGAGCTTGCGGGCGGCCTCACCCTGCGCGGGGTTGTTGAGGATGTCGGGGAACCTGCCCTTCATCTCCCAGGCGTTGAAGAACGGCTGCCAGTCGATGAACTCACGCAGCTCGGACAGGTCGTAGTCGTCCAGGACGTGCACGCCCGGCGTCGCGGGGGCCGTCGGGACGTACCCGTCCCACGCGATCTGCGGCGCGTTGGCGCGCGCCCGCTCGAGTGGCACCAGGGGTCGGTCGTGCTTGGCGGCGTGGCGCACCCGCAGGGCGCCGAAGTCGGCCTTCACGTCGGCCATCAGCCCCGGGCGCAGCTCGTCGCTGAGCAGGGCCGCTGCCGTCGGGACCGACCGTGAGGCGTCCTTCACCCAGACGACGTCGCCGTGGTACCGGGGATCGATCCGAACGGCCGTGTGCGCGCGGGAGGTGGTCGCCCCGCCGATGAGGAGCGGGATGTCGAGTCCCTGTCGCTCCATCTCGGCGGCGAAGGTCACCATCTCGTCCAGCGACGGGGTGATCAGACCCGAGAGCCCGATGATGTCCGCACCGATCTCGACGGCGGTGTCGAGGATCTTCTGCGCCGGCACCATGACGCCGAGGTCGACGACTTCGTAGTTGTTGCACTGCAGCACCACGCCCACGATGTTCTTGCCGATGTCGTGGACGTCACCCTTCACGGTCGCCATGACGATGGTGCCGTTGGTGTCCTTCTGAGCGGCGAGGGCGGGGTCCGCCGCCTTCTCGGCCTCGATGAACGGGATCAGGTGCGCCACGGCCTTCTTCATCACGCGCGCGCTCTTGACCACCTGGGGCAGGAACATCTTGCCTGCGCCGAAGAGGTCGCCCACGACGTTCATGCCGTCCATCAGCGGGCCCTCGATCACCTCGATCGGGCGGCGTCCGGCAGCGGCCAGCTCCTGCCTCAGCGCCTCGGTGTCCGCCTCCACGTGCGCGTCGATGCCCTTCACCAGGGCGTGGGTGATCCGCTCCCGCAGCGGCAGCTCGCGCCACTCGTCGACCGTCTCCTCCCCCTGCTGGGCGGCGGCGTTGTACTGCTCGGCGATCTCGAGCAGCCGCTCGGCGGCGTCGGCCCGACGGTTGAGGACCACGTCCTCGATCCGCTCGCGCAGCTCCGGGGCCACCTCGTCGTAGACCGCCAGGGCGCCGGCGTTGACGATGCCCATGTCGAGGCCGGCCGCGATGGCGTGGAAGAGGAAGACCGCGTGGATGGCCTCGCGGACCGGGTTGTTGCCGCGGAACGAGAAGGAGACGTTGGAGATGCCACCGGACACGAGTGCCCCGGGCAGGTTCTCCTTGATCCAGCGGGTGCCCTCGATGAAGTCCAGGCCGTACGAGGCGTGCTCCTCGATGCCGGTGGCGACCGCGAACACGTTGGGGTCGAAGATGATGTCCTCGGCCGGGAAGCCCACCTCGTCCACGAGGATCCGGTACGCCCGCTCGCAGATCGCCTTGCGCCGCTCGAGGTTGTCGGCCTGCCCGTCCTCGTCGAAGGCCATGACGACGACCGCGGCACCGTACTTGCGGCACAGGCGTGCGTGGGCACGGAAGGCGTCCTCGCCCTCCTTCATCGAGATGGAGTTCACGACCGGCTTGCCCTGCACGCACTTGAGGCCGGCCTCGATGACCTCCCACTTGGAGGAGTCGACCATCACCGGCACCCGGCTGATGTCGGGCTCGGCGGCGATCAGCTTGAGGAAGCGGTCCATCGCGGCCACCCCGTCGATCATCCCCTCGTCCATGTTGACGTCGATGATCTGGGCGCCGTTCTCGACCTGCTGGGCGGCGACGCTGAGCGCCGTGTCGTAGTCACCGTTCTTGATCAGCGTGCGGAAGCGCGCCGACCCGGTGATGTTGGTGCGCTCGCCGACGTTGACGAACAGGCTGTCCTCGGTGATCAGGAGCGGCTCGAGACCCGACAGGCGCATCGCGGGCTTCGGCGTCGCGGGTACGCGCGGTGCGCGGCCCTGGGCCACCCCCGCGATCGCGGCGATGTGGGCAGGGGTGGTGCCGCAGCAGCCACCGACGATGTTCAGGAAGCCCGCGTCGGCGAACTCCGCCAGCACCGCGGCCGTCTGCTCCGGGGTCTCGTCGTACTCGCCGAACGCGTTGGGCAGACCGGCGTTGGGGTAGACCGAGACGAACGTGTCCGCGAGCCGGGAGAGCTCGGCGACGTAGGGGCGCATCTCCGCGGCCCCGAGTGCGCAGTTGAGTCCGATGGCCAGTGGCCTGGCGTGGCGCACCGAGTTCCAGAACGCCTCGGTCACCTGGCCCGACAGCGTGCGGCCGGACGCGTCGGTGATGGTGCCGGAGATGATCACCGGCCAGCGGCGCCCCTCCTGCTCGAAGAGGGTCTCGACCGCGAAGATCGCGGCCTTGGCGTTGAGGGTGTCGAAGATGGTCTCGATCATCAGCAGGTCCGCGCCGCCGTCGACCAGGCCCTGGGCCGCCACGAGGTACGCCTCGACGAGCTGGTCGTAGGAGACGTTGCGGGCGCCGGGGTCGTTGACGTCGGGCGAGATCGAGGCCGTGCGGGTGGTCGGGCCAAGAGCGCCGGCGACGTAGCGCGGGTGCTCAGGGGTGGACGCCGCGTCGGCCGCCTCGCGGGCCAGCCGCGCAGACACGTAGTTGACCTCGTACGCGTGGTCGGCCATCCCGTAGTCGCCCAGGGAGACCGCGTTGGCGTTGAACGTGTTGGTCTCGATGACGTCGGCGCCGGCGGCGAGGTACTCCTCGTGGATGCCCCGGATGATCTGTGGCTGGGTGATGGAGAGCAGGTCGTTGTTGCCGACGAGGTCCTGCCCCCAGGCGGCGAACCGGTCGCCGCGGTAGCCCGCCTCGTCGGGACGGTCCCGCTGGATCGCGGTGCCCATCGCGCCGTCGAGCACCATGATGCGCTCCCGCATGGTGGCCGCGAGCGCCTCGGTGGCGTCGGGCCGGTGGTCGACGGGCGCGGCGCCCGGCACCAGCGGGGACTGGGTCACGGTGTTCGGGGTGGGGTGTGCGGCGCTCACGAGCAAGCGTCTCCTCTCGACAGGCTTGCCAGCCTAGGAAGCCGGTCCACTGCGTGGACAGCTGTTTCAAATGGTGGCACTCCCGCCCGGGTCCCCGAAATCCCCGGATCTGGGGGACGTCGTACGACCGGTTCACTCCACCAGGCCGGCCAAGCCGTCCAGGGCCTCGGCGAGGCAGTCTGCGGGCGAGCGCTTCCCGCCGCGCACGGCCCACCACGTCAGCGCGTCCACCATCACCGCGTGCAGGGCGGCGGCCAGGGCCCGCGAGACGAGGTCGTCGTCGGGGGTCTGCCGCACCCGGGCAACGAGAGCGGTGAGCTCAGCACGCCACGCGTCGAAGGTGTGGGACCGCTGGCGGCGCAGCTCGTCGGAGAGGGCGATCAACCGCAGACGTGAGCGCATCACGTCCTCCCCGTCAGCGTTGCGCGCGAACGCGGCGACCACCGCCGAGCGCACCGCGCCCACCAGTTCGTCAGCTGCCGGGTCGGCCGCCTCCAGTCCGGCGTTCAGGGCTTCTGTGGACGACTCGATACCGCCCCACACGATGTCCGCCTTGCCGGGGAAGTACCGGTGCAGGGTGCGCACGCTCGTGCCCGCCTCCGCGGCCAGCTCTGCCATGGTCACCGAGTCGTAGCCACGCTCGACCATCAGCGCCAGGAGCCGCGCCCGGATCGTCTCGACGTCCCCGACCGGTGGACGTCCACCGACCGATCCCTCTCCCACCACGCGAGGATTCTAGGCAACCCGCTGTCGCGCGACCACTAGTTTTGGCATGCTCTGCCACAACTACGGCGAAAACAGGAGACACCATGCCTTTCCCCCTGCCCGACGTCTCGTCCCACGCGCTGGACGACCTCCTCTCACTGCGCGGCCGCACCTCCGTCGTCACCGGCGGCGCCCAGGGTCTGGGCCGCGCCGTCGCGGAGCGCCTGGCGGAGGCCGGGGCGGACGTCGTCCTCGCCGACCTGCGGCTCGAGACCGCGGATGCGGCTGCGCGCGAGGTCAGTGAGCGGTACGGAGTGCGCGCGCTCGCCGTGGAGACCGACGTCACCCAGGACGCCTCCGTGGTCGCGCTCGCGGACCGTGTCGTCAGCGAGCTCGGGAGCATCGACGTGTGGGTCAACTCCGCCGGCATCTTCCCCGCCGTGCCCTCCGTGGAGATGCCCGTCGAGCAGTGGGACCAGGTCTTCGCCGTGAACACGCGCGGAACCTTCCTGGGCTCCCGCGAGGCAGCCCGGCGGATGACCACCGGCGGAGCGATCGTCAACGTCGTCTCCACCGCCGGCTTCCAGTCCCCCGGCCCCGGCCTGGCGGCCTACGTCAGCTCGAAGCATGCCGTGCGGGGCATGACCAAGGCCATGGCGCAGGAGTTCGCACCGCTCGGCATCCGAGTGCTCGGGGTCGCCCCCACGTTCGTCCCGACCGAGGGCAACATCGCGATGATGGAGGAGGCGTTCGCCGCGGCGGGCATGTCGAAGGACGACCTGCCCCCGATGGAGGTCATGAACCAGAGCATGATCGGGCGGATCGGCACCCCCGACGACATCGCCCGGGTCGTCCTCTTCGCGGCGAGCGACATGGCGATGATCATGACGGGCAGCGTGCTGCTGGCCGACGCGGGCGAGACCATCTGACCGGGAGCCACGACGCGGGTCACCCTCCTCCGCGCGCCACCACGGTGTTCGGCAGCCCGGACGCCCGCCTGCTGACTAGGGTGGAGGGGTGATCGAGTTCGAGGACCTGCACGACCTTGTCTCCCCGGTGGTCATCGCCGCCTTCGAGGGGTGGAACGACGCCGCCGACGCGGCCTCGGGACTCGTCGACCACCTCATGAAGGAGTGGGGGGCCGAGGTGGTGGGTGCCGTCGACCCGGACGACTTCTACGACTTCCAGGTCAACCGCCCGGTGATCGGCACCGAGCCGAACGGCCACCGGCGCATCAGCTGGCCGACGACGCGGATCGCCGTGGCTCGCCCGCGGGACCTCGACCGCGACGTCATCCTGGTGCGTGGCATCGAGCCCAACATGCGCTGGCGCCAGTTCTGCGCCGAACTGGTCGCGGCCTGCGAGCAGCTCGGGGCCGAGCTGGTGGTGACGCTGGGCGCCCTGCTGGCCGACACGCCGCACACGCGCCCGCTCCCGGTGTCCGGCACGGCCTCCGAGCCCGACCTCCTGGACCGGCTCGACGTGGAGGCCTCGAGCTACGAGGGACCCACGGGCATCCTCGGCGTCTTCAACGACCAGTGCAGCCAGGCAGACCTCGCTGCCGTCTCGTACTGGGTGGCGGTGCCCCACTACGTCGCCCAGCCGCCGTGCCCCAAGGCGACGCTTGCGCTGCTGCACCACCTCGAGGACCTGCTCGACGCGCCGCTGCCGCTCGGCGACCTGCCCGACGACGCCAAGGCGTGGGAGCGGGGCGTCGACGAGGTGGCGGGCGAGGACGAGGACGTCGCCGACTACATCCGCTCCCTGGAGGAGACCAGCGACACCACGAACCTGCCCGAGGCCAGCGGCGAGGCCATCGCCCGGGAGTTCGAGCGCTACCTCAAGCGGCGGGGACGCGACTGATCGCTTGACCGGGCCGTACGCCCGGCGCCCTCACAGACGCAGGCCGAGGGCCGCGTCCAGCAGCTGCATCACGGTGGCACCTGCCTCGTCGTCGCTGGTGTCCGCGAGGCCGGTGGTGCCAAGGGTGGCGTCGACCCAGTCCTGCACGTGCGCCAGCGCGCGGGGGGCGTCCAGGTCGTCCGCAAGAGCAGCCAGGACGTTCTCCACGACAGGAGCGGCGGGCGCACCGGCACCGAGCGCGAGGGCCTTGCGCCACTGTGCGACGCGGTCGACAGCGTCCCACAGCTGGTCGTCGGTCCACTCCCAGTCACTGCGGTAGTGGTGGGCCAGCAGCACGAGCCGGATCGCCATCGGGTCGACGTCGCTCATCCGCAGGGCGCTGACGAAGACCAGGTTGCCGCGCGACTTGGACATCTTCTCGCCGTCGTAGGCGACCATCCCGGCGTGCACGTACGCCTGGGCGAACCGCGTGCCGGCCTCGGCGACCTGCGCCTCCGCGGCACACATCTCGTGGTGCGGGAACACCAGGTCGCTGCCGCCGCCCTGCACGTCGAACGACGTCCCCAGGTGCTCCAGAGCGATCGCGGTGCACTCGATGTGCCACCCGGGACGGCCCTTGCCCCACGGGCTGTCCCAGCTCGGCTCGCCCGGACGCTCGGCGAGCCACAGGACGCAGTCGAGAGGGTCCCGCTTGCCCGCCCGGTCGGGGTCGCCGCCCCGCTCGGGGAAGATCTTCAGCATCGTCTCGCGGTCCCAGCCGGACACCTGCCCGAACGCCGGGTCGGCGGTGACGGAGAAGTACAGGTCACCCTCGACCTCGTAGACCACACCCGCCTCCTGGAGCCGCTCGATGAGCGCGATCACCAGCGGGATCGACTCCACGGCACCGACGTACTGGTCCGGGGCGAGGATGCGCAGCGCCTCCATGTCGGTGCGGAAGAGCTCGGTCTCGCGCTCCGCGAGCTCCACCCAGTCCACGTGGACCTTGGCCGCCCGCTCGAGCAGCGGGTCGTCCACGTCCGTCACGTTCTGCACGTAGGTGACCTCGTGGCCGGCGTTGCGCCAGGCGCGGTTGAGCAGGTCGAAACCGACGTACGTGGCCGCGTGGCCCATGTGGGTCGCGTCGTACGGGGTGATGCCGCAGACGTACATCCGGGCCGCGCCCTGCGGATCGGTCGCCGCCAGCTGTCCCGTCGCGGTGTCGTGGACCCGGACGACGGGACCACGGACGGACAGCGGGGGAACCACGGGTGAGGACCAGGCGCGCATGTCGCGAAGCCTAGCCAAGACACCCCGGCGGGCCATCACGCCCTCCCGCGCGGCGGGCGATCGCCGCAGGGTCGCGTGGGGAACCAAGCGTCCCGGGCGACTCAGAACGGGGGCCAGGGAACCTGGGGCCAGTGCTCGCCCGGCAGGGGGAACGTGCCTCGCGCCAGCAGGACGGCGAGCCGCTCGAGGGTGGCCTCGATCTCCAGCTCGGTGACGTGGTCGGCCAGCGACTCTGCGAGCGGCCCCTCCAGGGCCGGCACGAGACGCGCCAGGCCGTCGAGCTCGTCCTGGTCGAGCGGGTGCCCGGCCCATCCCCACAGCACGGTGCGCAGCTTGGGCTCGGCGTGGAAGGTGAGCCCGTGGTCCACGCCGAAGCGGTGGCCGTCCGGCATGGTCAGGACGTGGCCGCCCTTGCGGTCGGCGTTGTTGACCACGACGTCGAACAGGGCCATGCGGCGCAGCGCCGCGGTGTCCTCGTGGACCAGGCTCACGGGACGCTCCCGGCCGTCCAGGCCCTCGAGGACGGCGAGGAACCCGGGGACGTCGGTGCCCGCGGGCACCAGGTCCACGGCGGCGCCCTCCGGCACCGGCTCGCACCACCGCTGGAACATGCCGGGACCGTGCGGCCCGTCAGCGAGCCACGTCTGCGGGACCACGTCCCACCCGAGTGCCTCGCTCAGCAGGTGCGCGGCCACCTCGCGCCCGGCCAGCGTCCCGTCCGGGAAGTCCCACAGGGGGCGCTCCCCCGCCACGGGCTTGTAGACCACGCGCACCCCCGCCAACGACCCGACGAAGGTGGCGTTGGAGGCCGGCATGACGCGGCCCTCGATCTCGAGCTCGCCCGTCGGCACGTCGCGCGCCGTCGGGACCGCCTCCTCAGGGATCACGACGCCGGAACCCGTTGGCCCGTACGCACAGGTGCCCCTGCGGGTCGAGCGGCAGGCCGCAGAACGGGCAGTCCGGACGGCCAGCGTCCACCACGGCCCGGGCCCGTTCCACGAACGCCCGCGCCGCGCCGGCACGCAGCCGTACGACCAGAGCCTCGGCAGGCTCCTCGTCCTCGTCGGGGTCCTCACCGGGGGTGAGCGAGAAGACCTCCACCACGACCTGCTCGGTGCCCACGTCCCACGACAACGTCATGGTCCCGCCACGGAAGTCCTCCTCCAAGGGGTGCTCCAGCGGCGCGTCGTCCTTGAGGTCGAACGGCGTGACGGCCGGGATCAGGGCCTCGTTGGGCGCCTGCGCCATGAGCTCGTCGAGGAGCTCGTCCACCCGCTCCGCGAGCGCGATCACCTGCTGCTTCTCGACCGCCACCGTGGTCAGGCGGGTGCCGGTGCGCGCCTGCAGGTAGAAGACTCGCTGGCCGGGCTCGCCCACCGTGCCCACGACGAAGCGTTCCGGCGGGTCGTACGAGTGGATGTCAGCCATACCCTCACCCTAGGTCGTGGACGGCGACGCGCCCGGTCCCGCTCCCCCGCCGACGACCGGTCCCGACGAGCCGGACGAGCCGTGAGGTGCCGCGGCGAGCCAGCCGAGGTCACCGGCGTGGGTGTTGACGCCGAGCACGTACGGCCTGTCATCGGTGTAGCGGACCACCGACACGCTGGCGGGATCGACGTGGAGCCGCTGGAACTGGTCCAGGTGAAGGCCGAGCGCGTCCGCCAGGACCGCCTTGATCACGTCCCCGTGGCTGACGGCGAGCCAGACGGCGTCCTTCCCGTGCTCCTCAGCCACCGCGGCGTCGGTCCGGCGGACGGCCTGCACGGCCCGGTGCTGCATCTCGCGCAGAGACTCACCGCCGGGGAAGACGGCGGCGCTGGGGTGCCGAAGGACGACCTTCCACAGGGCCTCCTTGGAGAGCTCGGCGATCGACCGGCCCTGCCAGGCGCCGTAGTCGCACTCGTTGAGCCCCTCGTGCTGCTCCGCCGCCGCCGGGTGCGCCTGCGCGGCCAGCACCGCCTCCGCGGTGGCCCGGCACCGCTCCAGCGGAGAGCTCAGCGCCCGGACCAGGGGGACGGCGCTGAGCCGTGCGGCGGTGTCGTGCACCTGCGTGCGCCCGGTGTCGTCGAGCCCGACGCCCTCCGTACGCCCCGCGAGGATCCCACTGGTGTTCGCGGTGGTGCGTCCGTGGCGGACGAGCACGACAGTTGCCATGCCGGGCACCCTAGTGCCACTAGCCTGACGACATGTTCGTGCAGAACTTCACGGTGTCGGGTGGCGTCGCCACCCCGAGCCCCGTCGACGAGCGGGCCTGGCGAGCGGTCCCCGGCACACCGGACTCGTACCAGTGGCTGGTGCTCGCCAGACCCGGCACCGACGAGCTGACCTCACTGCGTGAACACTTCGGGCTCCACCCGCTGGCGGTCGAGGACGCCGGCGAGGAGCACCAGCGGCCCAAGCTGGAGCGGTACGGCGACCACGTCCTGCTCGTCGTCAAGACCATGCGCCACGTGGGCACCGACGAGCGTCTGCGCACGGGCGAGGTCAACGTCTTCGTGGGCGCCGACTTCGCGGTCACCGTCCTGCACGGCGACGCCGCCGCCGAGGGGCCCGACGGAGGCTCCGCGTTCGTGGACGCCCTGCTGGCCGACGCCGACCCCGAGACCCTGGCCATGGGTCCGGCCGCGCTCCTGCACGCCGTGTGCGACCACGTGGTCGACAGCTACGAGGAGGCAGGCGAGGCGCTCGCCCGTGACGCCGAGGCCCTCGACGACGCCGTCTTCGACCGGGCCCGCGACGACCAGATCCCGTTGGTGCACATGCTCCGCCGGCACCTCGCCGACGTCCGCCGGTGCGCCGAGCCGCTGCGCGAACCGCTCGCGCGACTGGCCGAGGAGTCCCGGCACGCATTCCCCCACGAGCTGGTCGCGTACCTGCGCGACGTGGGTGACCACCTGCACCGGTTCATGGACACCGTCGACCACCTGGAGGGTTCGGTCGCCTCCGCGTTCGACGCGCTGGCGGCCCAGATCTCGCTGCGCCAGAACGAGGACATGCGCAAGATCTCGGCGGGCGCGGCCCTGGTCGTCGTCCCCACGCTCATCGCCGGGGTCTACGGGATGAACTTCAGGCACATGCCAGAGCTCGACTGGCAGTTCGGGTACGCCTTCGCGCTGGGTCTCATGGCCGCCTCGGTGGCCCTCATGTGGGTGCTGTTCCGCCGCAGCGGATGGTTCTGAGGACGGACCACCCGGCTCAGGCCGCGGTGAGCACCCCGGCCGCGAGGAGGCCCATCGTGGCCAGGCCGAGGAGCACCCGGTACAGCACGAACGGCGTGTACGACTTCGTCGAGACGTACCGCAGCAGCCAGGCGATGGCGGCGTAGCCGACCACGAACGAGACGACCAGTCCGACGATCGTGGGACCCCAGCCGTACGCGTTGTCGTTCTCCGCGATGTCCGGCAGCGTGAAGAGACCGGCACCGACGACGGCAGGGATGGCCAGCAGGAAGGCGAACCGGGTGGCGGCCTCCCGGTCGTACCCCAGGGCGCGACCCATGGAGATGGTCGCGCCGCTGCGCGACACCCCGGGGACCAGGGCCGCGGCCTGGGCGAGACCGAGCAGGACCGCGTCGCGCATGGTCATCCGGTTGATCGCCTTGTCGGTGGCTCCCACCCGGTCGGCCACCCCGAGCACCAGACCCATCACCACCAGCATGGTGGCGGTGATCCACAGGTTGCGGAAGTCCTTCTCGATGATGTCCTTGAGGGCGATGCCCAGGACCACGATCGGCAGCGAGCCGACGATGATGTACCAGCCCATCCGGGAGTCCACGTGGCCGCGCCACTCCGGCTGGAACAGCGACCGCACCCACGCCGACGCGATGCGCCAGATGTCCTTGCGGAAGTAGATGAGCACCGCGAGCTCGGTGCCGATCTGCACGACGGCCGTGAAGGCGGCGCCCGGATCACCCCAGCCGAAGATCTCCGGGAAGATGCGCAGGTGCGCGCTGGACGAGATGGGCAGGAACTCGGTCAGACCCTGGAGGACGCCGAGCACGACTGCTTTGAGGAGATCCCACACAGCGCCCAAGCGTACGCATCACGGCGTGCCGAGGGCGGCACCCGGTCACGGGCTGACTACCCTTCACCGCATGCAGCAGCGCGCGCTCGGTGCCACCGGTCTCAGGGTCTCCCGCCTGGGTCTGGGCACGATGACCTGGGGACGGGACACCGACGAGCACGAGGCGCGCGACCAGCTGATCGCCTTCGTCGAGGCCGGCGGCACGCTGGTCGACACCGCGGCCAGCTACGGCGACGGTGCCAGCGAGGAGCTCATCGGCTCCCTGCTCGGCGACGTGGTGCCCCGCGGCGAGGTGGTGCTGGCGACCAAGGCCGGCACGGCCGTGCGCCGGGGTGAGCGCGTCGTCAACGCCGGTCGCGGCAACCTGCTGACCCAGCTGGACGCGTCCCTGGCCCGCCTCGGCGTCGACCACGTCGACCTGTGGCAGGTGCACGTGTGGGACGACCAGACGCCGCTGGAGGAGACGCTCTCCGCCGTCGACACGGCCGTCTCGTCGGGTCGGGCGTCGTACGTGGGGGTCTCCAACTACACCGGTTGGCAGACCGCGCAGGCCGCCACGTGGCAGCGCGCGCAGCCCGGGCGTACACCTCTGGCCTCCACCCAGGTCGAGTACTCCCTGGTCAACCGGTCCGTCGAGCACGAGGTGCTGCCGGCCGCGGCGGCGATGGGCATGGGGGTCCTCCCCTGGTCACCGTTGGGGCGTGGCGTCCTGACCGGCAAGTACCGCACCGGCATCCCCGGCGACTCCCGTGGCGCGAGCGACCACTTCGCCCGGTTCGTGGCGCCCTACCTCGACGGTCCCTCGCGCGGAGTCGTGGAGGCCGTGTCGCGGGCGGCCGACGGACTCGGCTGGAGTGCCCTCGAGGTGGCGCTGGTGTGGGTGCGCGACCGGGTGGGCGTGACGGCACCCGTCGTCGGGGCCCGCACGGCCGCGCAGCTCCGTGGCGCGCTCGGGATCGACGAGCTCTCCCTGCCACCGGAGATCACCGCCGCACTGGACGACGTCTCGGGGCAGTGAGATGAGTCGCGCGCTGCGTCGTCCCCCCGCCCGGGGCGTCGAGTGGGAGTTCGAGACCGTCTCCTTCCCGCGCGACCTGTCCCGCTCGGCCGTGACGGGGCTCCTCGTGGAGCGCGCCGAGCACGGGGGCTGGGAGCTCGACCGGCTGCGCATCGGCAACGACGGCGTACGGCGGGTCGTGCTGCGCCGCAAGATCATCCGGCAGCGCCTCACCCTGTTCGGCGCCTGACCTCACACCTCGTCGAGGAACCGGTCGAAGACCCTCGCACCGAACTCCAGCGCGTCGACCGGGACCCGCTCGTCGACGCCGTGGAACAGCGCGCCGAAGTCCAGGTCAGCGGGGAGCCGCAGCGGCGCGAAGCCGTACGACTCCATCCCGAGCTTGCGGAAGTGCTTGGCGTCGGTGCCCGCACCCATGAGGTACGGGGCGACCCGGGCCCCGGGGTCCTCGGCGAGCAGCGACCGGGTGATCGCCCGCACCAGGTCCGTCTCCGTCGGCGACTCCCAGGGGTCCTGGAGGCTGATGAACTCGTGATCGACGCCCGGACCGAGGAGCTCGGCGAGCGTGGCGAAGAACTCGTCCTCGTACCCCGGCAGGAAGCGCCCGTCCACGTGGGCGGTCGCCTCGGTCGGGATCACGTTCACCTTGTAGCCGGCCGACAGCATGGTCGGGTTCAGCATGTTGGTGATGGTCGAGCCCAGCATCTTGGCCGACGACTCGAACTCGTTGATGAGGTCGGCCGCGTTCTCGGGCGTCGCCTCGGTCCCGGCGATGTCCGCGACGGTGGCCAGGAGCACCTCCATGGTCGGCGTGAGGCGTACGGGCCACTCGTGGGCACCGATGCGCGCCACTGCGCCGGCGAGGCGGGCGACGGCGTTCTCGGTGTTGATCATGGAGCCGTGACCGGCGCGACCGCGGGCGGTCAGCTTCATCCACGCCATGCCCTTCTCGGCGGCCTCGATGAGGTAGATCCGCTGCCCCCGGACGGTGGTCGAGAAGCCTCCCACCTCCCCCACGGCCTCGGTGCAGCCCTCGAACTCGTCGGCGTGGTCGGCGACGAGGCGCTCGGCGCCCTTGTGGCCGCCGGCCTCCTCGTCCGCGGTGAAGCAGAGCACGAGCGGCCGCTCGGGCACCCTGCCCGCCCGGGCACGTGCGCGGACGACGCTGAGCAGCATCGCGTCGAAGTCCTTCATGTCGACGGCACCGCGACCCCACACGTACCCGTCCACGATCTCACCGGAGAAGGGGTCGACCTGCCAGTCGGAGGCCTCCGCGGGGACCACGTCGAGGTGCCCGTGCAGCAGCAACCGGTCCGAACGGCTCCCGTCACCGCCCCAGTGCGCCACCACGTTGGTCCGGCCCCGGTCGGTCTCGTGGACGCGGGCCTCGATCCCGACCTCCTCGAGCAGCTCGGCCACCCGCTCCGCGGCCACCCGCTCGCCCGGCCCGGAGCCGTCGCCGTAGTTCGAGGTGTCGATGCGGATCAGCTCCCGGCACAGCTCGACCACCTCTCCCTCGGGAGCGTGGGCCGGGTCCTGGCGGGGGTCCGGCGCGGGGCTGGGCGTGGTCGAACGGTCCTCGTTGGCCATGCCCACATCCTGCCCCAGCCGAGATTTCGGGACCCCGATTGAACGATTCCTCCGAGTCCTTGCTATGTTTTTCCCGCACTCGTCCGGGTGGCGGAATTGGCAGACGCGCTAGCTTGAGGTGCTAGTGCCCGTATTAGGGCGTGGGGGTTCAAGTCCCCCCTCGGACACAGATCAGGCCCCGACCAGCAGGTCGGGGCCTGAGTCATTTGATGGCCGCTCTGGCGCGTGTGGTCGCGCGACGGCCGAGATGGGAGAGTCACACCATGTCGTCCCTGCTGCGCGTCGCCTTCGTCACCGGTGCCACCCCCGACAAGTGGGCACGCGCCTGGGAGACCTTCGGTCGCGGCCCACTCCAGCTCGTCCCCGTGGAGGAGCCGGACCAGGAGCGCGTCGTCCGGTCCGGTGAGGTCGACATGGCGATCGTCCGCCTGCCCGTGGACCGCGAGGACCTGCACTGCGTGCGCCTGTACGCGGAGCAGGTGGTGGCCGTGGCCTCCCGCGAGCACTTCCTCGCAGCCGCGGACGGCGAGGTCTCCACGGCCGACCTCGCCGACGAGCAGCTGGTGAGGCCGCACGTGAGCGGGTGGGTGCCGTCGGCCGACCAGCTCGCCTGGCCGGGGATGAGTGAGAAGGACGCCGTGGAGACGGTCGCCGCCGGGACGGGCATCGCGCTCATGCCGATGTCCGTGGCACGGCTGTACCAGCGCAAGGACGTGGTGCACCGCGTCGTGTCGGACCTCGACGAGACGGAGATCGGGCTCATCTGGCTGGTCGACCGCGACGACGACACGACGCAGACGTTCGTGGGCGTCACCCGGGGGCGTACGGCCCGCAGCTCGCGCTGAGAGCCCTCAGAGCTGGTCGGTGAGCCAGTCCGCGAGCACGCGGGCACTCGCGTCCACGAGCTCGGGCCACTCCATCGCGCCCTCGTCGGCGTTGTCGGAGACGTGCTTGACGAGGCGGCAGCGCGCCCCCAGCGTGGTCGCGGCGTACGCCACGGCGTACCCCTCCATGTCGACCAGGTGCGCCCGGGCAGCCAGCGCCTCGCGGACGACCGGGTCGGTGACGAAGAGGTCCCCGGTGGCCAGCACGACGTCGCTCTCCCCCACCACGAGCCGCTCGCCGGGGTCGTAGCCCAGCGAACGGAGCACGGCCGCGCTGATGTCGTGGTTGAGCACCACGCCGGGCTCGTGCAGACCACTCATGTGGTCGCGCAGCGCGCCAGCGGTCCCGAGGTTGTAGACCGTCACCGAGCTGGGGTCCGGGTGACGTGCGAGTGCGCGCGTGGTCGCCACGGCCGCAGCGGTCTTGCCGATGCCGGTCACGACCAGCGGGAGCCCTGCGGGTACGTACGCGGCCTCCGCCCTGGTCGCGGCCACGACCAGGACGTCCTCCGTCCGGGTCACCACGACGTCGCCAGCGGTCGGCCCTCGTGGAACCCGGCTGCGGACTGCACCCCGACGAGGGCGCGGTCGTGCAGCTCGCCGAGCGTCCGGGCGCCCGCGTACGTGCAGGCCGAACGGACACCCGAGCAGATCTGGTCGATCAGGTCCTCCACACCGGGGCGGGCCGGGTCGAGGTACATCCGCGACGACGAGATGCCCTCCTCGTAGAGCCCCTTGCGGGCCCGGTCGTACGAGGACTCCCCCGACGTACGGTTGGCCACGGCGCGGGCGGAGGCCATGCCGAACGACACCTTGTACGCGCGACCGTCCGCCTCCGTCATCAGGTCTCCCGGCGACTCGTGGGTGCCGGCGAACCACGAGCCCACCATCACCTGCGAGGCGCCGGCGGCCAGGGCGAGGGCGACGTCGCGCGGGTGCCGTACGCCACCGTCGGCCCACACGTGCTTGCCGAGCCCGCGAGCGGCCTCGGCCGACTCCAGGACCGCGGAGAACTGCGGTCGTCCCACGCCGGTCATCATCCGGGTGGTGCACATGGCACCGGGCCCGACGCCGACCTTGACGATGTCGGCACCGGCGTCCGACAGCGCGCGTACCCCCTCGGCCGAGACCACGTTGCCCGCGGCCACCGGTACGGCCGGGTCCAGCGACCGGACGGCCCGCAACGCCTCGACCATCCGCCCCTGGTGCCCGTGGGCGGTGTCGACGACGAGGGTGTCCGCCCCCGCGGCCAGGAGCACCTCGGCCTTGCCGCGCACGTCACCGTTGACGCCGATGGCGGCCGCGACCCGCAGACCGCCGCGCGCGTCGAGCGCGGGGGCGTACAGGGTGGCCCGCAGCGCGCCCAGCCGGGTCAGGACACCGACGAGACGACCCTGGGCGTCGACGCCGACCGCCAGCGGTGCGCCAGCGCTCTCGATACGGTCGTACACCTCGCGCGGGTCCGCGTCCGCGGGCACGAGCACGGGCTCCGAACGGACCAGCTGCCGCACCTGGGCGAACCGGTCGACCTCCACGAGGTCGGAGGCGCCCAGAACGCCGACGGGACGCTCGTCCTCCACCACGACCACGGCCCGGTGCGCCCGCTTGGGCATGAGGGCCACCGCCTCGGCCACGGTCTGGTCGGGGCGCAGGGTGAGGGCCGTGTCGAACACGTGGTGCCGGCCCTTGACCCAGCCGATCACCTCGGTGACCACGTCGAGCGGAATGTCCTGGGGCAGCACCACCAGGCCACCCCGCCTGGCCACCGTCTCGGCCATCCGCCGACCCGCGATCGCCGTCATGTTGGCGACCACGAGGGGCACCGTCGTACCCGTGCCGTCCCCGCTGTCCAACGACACGTCGTAGCGGCTCGAGACGTCGCTGTGCCGCGGCACCATGAAGACGTCGTCATAGGTCAGGTCGTGGGTCGCATGTCCCTCGTCGATGAAGCGCACGGCCCCGAATCTACGCGAGCGTGGTCGCCCGACCGTGCGGGCGACCACGCTCGGCGTGGAACGGGTCTGCGGTGCGTCAGCGCAGCTGGGCGCTGGAGAGTCCCAGGACCCGGCGGGCCACGATCAGCTGCTGGATCTGCTGGGTGCCCTCGAAGATGTCCAGGATCTTGGAGTCGCGCGCCCACTTCTCGAGCAGCTCGTTCTCGGAGTAGCCGAGCGTCCCGCAGAGCTCGACGCACGACAGGGTGATGTCGGAACCGACCCGCCCCGCCTTGGCCTTCGACATGGAGGCCTCGAGCGAGTTGGGCTTGCGGTTGTCGGCCATCCACGCGGCCTGCAGCATGAGCAGCCGCGCGCCCTCCCAGTCGGCCTCCATCTGCAGGAACTTCGCCGCCGCGGCAGACTGGAGGCGGCCGGGCCGGTCGTAGTCGATGACCACGCCGGCCTGCTCCAGGAGGTCCCTGGTCAGGTCGAGGGCGGCCCGGGCGCAGCCGATCGCCATGGCGGCCACCAGCGGGCGGGTGTTGTCGAAGGTGGCCATCGCCCCACCGAACCCGGCCTTGACGTCGATCTCCGGGGTGCCCAGGAGGTCCTCGGCGGGAACCCGGCAGTCGGTGAAGGTGATCACGGCGGTGTCGGAGGCGCGGATGCCGAGCTTGTGCTCGAGCCGCTCGACCTTCATCCCCGGGTTGTCCCGGCGCACCACGAACGACTTGATGGCGGCCCGCCCGAGGGTCTTGTCCAGCGTCGCCCACACGACGACGGCACCCGCGCGCTCGCCCGAGGTGACGAAGATCTTCTCCCCGTTGAGGACGTACTCGTCGCCGTCCTTGACCGCCGTGGTCGTGATGTTGGCGGAGTCGGACCCGGTGCCCGGCTCCGTGATCGCCATCGCGGCCCACAGGCCCTCGTACCGGGCCTGCTGGTCGGCGTCGGCGACCGACGCGATGGCCGCGTTGCCCAGCCCCTGGCGGGGCATGGCGAGCAGCAGGCCGGTGTCGCCCCAGCACATCTCGGTCACCGACAGGACGGAGGCGAGGTTGGCGCCGTTGCGGCTGCGCCCGTCGTCGTCCCGGCGCGCGGCGGGCTTCTCGGCGCTGACCCCCGTGGCGCCGGCCCCCTCGGAGGCCCCCGACGAGGAGACCCCGTCGATGAGGGCCGCGAGCATGTCGAGCTCCTTGGGGTACTCGTGCTCGGCGCGGTCGTACTTGCGGGAGATGGGGCGGAGCATGTTCATCGCCATCTGGTGGGCCTGGTCCACCAGGGTGCGGTGCTTGCGCGGGGTCTCGAGGTTGATCATCAGACCAGCACCCCGCCCTCGACGAGGCCGACGGCCCTCAGGTCCCTGTACCACCGTTCCACCGGGTGCTCCTTCACGAATCCGTGTCCCCCGAGCAGCTGCACGCCGTCGAGGCCGATCTTCATGCCCTTGTCACCGCACAGCTGGCGCGCGAGCGCGACCTCGCGGGAGAAGTCCTCCCCGCGGGCGGCGCGCGCGGCAGCCTTCCAGGTCACCAGGCGCATCGCCTGCAGCTCGATCGCGATGTCCGCGACCATGAACGCCACCGACTGGCGGTGGCTGATCGGCTCCCCGAACGCCTCACGCTCGTTGACGTACGTCTTGACGTAGTCGAGCACCGCTTGTCCGGTCCCCAGCGCCAGGCCGCACCACGCGAGGCGGGACAGACGCACGCACTCGCGGTACGCGGTGCCGTCGCCTCCCCCGAGGAGCGCGTCCGCCCCGACGGCCACCCCGTCGAGGTGCAGGCGCGTGAGCGAGGCCGCCCTGAGACCCATCGACGGGTCGGCCTCCACGCTCACCCCCTCCGTGGACGACTCCACCAGGAAGAGTGCCGGCTGCCCGTCCAGCAGGGCGCCGACCACGAAGAGCTCCGCCTCCGCGCCGCGCACGACGGCCGACTTCACACCGTCGAGGACGAAGCCCGCACCCCGGCGTGTGGCCCGCGTGGTCGGCGTCATCACGTCGAAAAGGACGGCCGGTTCGGAGAGGCACAGTGCCGCTACCGCCGTGTCGTCCCCCGTGAACGCCGGCAGGTAGGTCTGCTGCTGGGCCTCGGTCCCCCACAGCGAGAGCGCCGTGGCCACCGATCCGGGACCGGCGGCGGCGACGGCGAGCCCCATGTCCCCGTGGGCCAGCGCCTCGGCCACCAGCAC
>NZ_JBJEHY010000090.1:0-13140 GCF_051876515.1 Nocardioides sp.
AGTCCTGTGGGTGATAGTAAGAAATGAACTGAAGCGCATCTTTTACCGATGTGATTCCCCAACCTAGCCCCGTCCGCGGCGGGCCTCCCGACACCCCTCAGGCGACGGGCTCGACCGACGCGGTCGTGTCGTCCTGGAACTGGGTGGCGTACAGGTCGGCGTACAGCCCGCCGGAGGCGAGCAGCTCCGCGTGCGTGCCCCGCTGCACGACGCGGCCCTGGTCCAGGACGAGGATGAGGTCGGCGTGCCGCACGGTGGACAGCCGGTGGGCGATGACCAACGACGTACGCTCCGCCAGCGCAGCGTCCAGGGCGCGCTGGACGGCCGCCTCCGACTCGCTGTCGAGGTGGGCGGTCGCCTCGTCGAGCACGACGATTCCCGGCGCCTTGAGCAGCAGGCGCGCGATGGCGAGGCGCTGCCGCTCACCGCCGGAGAGTCGGTACCCACGGTCCCCGACGACGGTGTCCAGGCCGTCGGGCAGCTGGCGCACGAGACCTGCGACCTGAGCGGACTCCAGGGCCGCCCACACGTCCGCGTCGTCGGCACCCGGGCGGGCGTACGCGAGGTTGGCCCGGATGGTGTCGTGGAACATGTGGGCGTCCTGGGTGACGTACCCGACGGCGGCCTCCAAGGACTCCAGCGTCACGTCGCGGACGTCTAGGTCGCCGACGCGCACGGCTCCCTGGTTGACGTCGTAGAGCCGCGCCACCAGGTGCGTCATCGTGGACTTGCCCGCGCCCGACGGGCCGACCAGGGCCACCATCTGACCCGGCTCCGCCACGAACGACACGTCGTGCAGCACGGGTCCCGAGTCCCGGCTCTCGGTACGCGCCACCGACTCCAACGATGCCAGGGAGACCTCGTCGGCGCGCGGGTAGGCGAAGCCCACCCCGTCGAACTCGAGCCGGGAGGCAGCGGTCGGCACGGCGACCGCTCCGGGCTTCTCCTCCACCAGCGCCGGGAGGTCCAGCACCTCGAAGACCCGGTCGAAGCTGACCAGCGCCGTCATGACGTCGATGCGTACGTTGGACAGTCCCTGCAGCGGCCCCAGGAGCCTGGTGAGCAGGATGCCGAGGGCCACGACCGTGCCGACCGACAAGCTGCCCCGGATCGCCATCACGCCACCCAGGCCGTACACGAGGGCCGTGGCGAGAGCCGGCACGAGCGTCATGGCAGCCATGAACAGCCGGGTGAGCAGCGAGATCCGTACGCCGAGGTCGCGCACGACGCCGGCCTTCTCCGCGTACAGGGCGTCCTCGTCAGCCCGGCGACCGAACAGCTTGAGCAGCATGGCGCCGCCCACGTTGAACCGTTCAGTCATCACGTTGCCGAGCTCGGCGTTGCCCTCCATCTGCTGGCGGGTCAACCCGGACAGCCGGCGCCCCACCCACGTGGAGGCGAGCCACAGCAACGGGAACATGGCAACGCACAGCAACGTGACCTGCCAGCTCAGGAACGCCATCGTCACGCCCACCACGACCGCGGACACCACGTTGGACACCGTGCCCTGCAGGGTGCTCGTGAACGCGCGCTGCGCCCCGATCACGTCGTTGTTGAGGCGGCTGACCAGGGCGCCGGTCTGGGTGCGGGTGAAGAACGCGATCGACTGGCGCTGGACGTGGGCGAAGACCTGGGTCCGCAGGTCGAAGATCAGGCCCTCGCCGATGCGGCTGGACAGCAACCCTCCGGCCACGGTGAACACCGCGCCCACGAGGGCGACCACGGCAACGACGGCGGCTAGGGTGACCACCAGCCTGACGTCGCCCGGGACCACACCGTCGTCGATGATCCGCTGCAGCAGCAGCGGCGGCACCGCGACGAGCGCGGAGTCGAGCACCGTGATCGTGAGGAAGAGTGCGATGACGCGGCGGTGGGGTCGCGCGAAGGCCAGCACGCGGCGCAGCGTCCGCCGTCCGACCCGTGCGTCCTTGACCGACGGGTCCTGGCGGAGCTGGCGCATGGCCATCCCCTGCATCATCGACATCGCTCTCCTCCTCGGCTCACCCCAGCAGCGCTGCCGCGACCGCGCGGAACCTCCGGATCTGTGCCTCGCGCTCCAGCTGCCGCTGCTCGTCGAGCGAACGGTCGGCGGCGCCCTGCAGCAGCGCCTTGGTCTCAGGCACCACTCCGTCCATCGGAGCGGTGAGGCCCTGGACCAGTGTCGCCACCGCCTCGTCGAGCTCGTCGGCCGGGTGCACGGACTGGGTCAGACCGATCCGCAGCGCCTCGTCGGCGAGCACCACGCGCGCGGTGGCGCAGATCTCCAGTGCCCTGCTGTAGCCAACACTCTCGACGAGGGGCTTTGTTCCCGTCAGGTCCGGCACCAGGCCGAGGGCGGACTCCTTCATGGAGAACTTCGCGTCCTCGGAGGTGATCCGCAGGTCGCACGAGAGGGCCAGCTGGAAACCCGCCCCGATGGCGTACCCGCGCACCTTCGCGATCGACACGATGCGCGGGTCGCGCAGCCAGGTGAAGCCGCGCTGCCACTCGCCGATCTGGTCGGCGCCCTCGGCGTCGGTCGCCGTGAGCAGTGCGCCGACCCCCTCGGGGTTGGTCGGGTCGAGCACGCTCCGGTCGAGGCCGGCCGAGAAGGTCTCGCCGGTGCCCGTGACCACGACGACGCGCACCTGCTCAGGAAGCTCGTCGCCCAGTCGCGCGAGCGCGGTCCACATCTGCGGGGTCTGCGCGTTGCGCACGGCCGGGCGGTCGAGCGTGATCGTGGCGACGGGACCGTCGACCTCCAGCTGGAGGCCGACCGCGGTGAGTTCGTCAGGTGTCATGGCACCATCATGACCTACTGGCCGGTAACTCCGCGGCGACCGGGCCGGATCAGGCCAGGGACACCAGGTCCGCGTAGTCCTCGGTCCACAGGTCCTCGTCGCCGTCCGGCAGCAGCAGCACCCGGTCGGGGTCCAGCGCGCGCACCGCCCCCTCGTCGTGGGTGACCAGCACGATCGCCCCCTGGTACTCGCGGATCGCCGCCAGCACCTCCTCCCGCGAGGCCGGGTCCAGGTTGTTGGTCGGCTCGTCGAGCAGCAGCACGTTGGCGCTCGAGACCACCAGGGTCGCCAGCGCGAGACGCGTCTTCTCGCCGCCCGAGAGCACCGCCGCCGGCTTGTGGGCGTCGTCCCCGGAGAACAGGAAGGACCCGAGAACGGAACGGGCCTGGGTGTCGGTGAGCTGGGGTGCGGCGCTGTGCATGTTCTCCAGCACCGTGCGCTTCACGTCGAGGGTGTCGTGCTCCTGGGCGAAGTACCCGAGCTTGAGCCCGTGCCCCGGCACGACCGAACCGCTGTCAGGCGAGTCCACCCCGGCAAGGATGCGCAGCATCGTGGTCTTGCCCGCCCCGTTGAGACCCAGGATCACCACGCGCGACCCCTTGTCGATCGCGAGGTCGACGCCCGTGAAGACCTCCAACGAGCCGTACGACTTGGACAGCTCGGAGCCCATGAGCGGCGTCTTGCCGCACGGGGCCGGGTCCGGGAAGGCGAGCCGTGCCACCTTGTCGGTCTGACGCTCGGCCTCGACCCCGGACATCATCTTCTCGGCACGCTTGAGCATGGACTGCGCGGCCTGGGCCTTGCTGGCCTTCGCGCGCATCTTGTTGGCCTGGTCGGTGAGGGCCTTCGCCTTGTTCTCGGCGTTCTGACGCTCGCGACGGCGGCGGCGCTCGTCGGTCTCCCGCTGGGAGAGGTACGCCTTCCAGCCCATGTTGTAGATGTCGATGGTCGCGCGGTTGGCGTCCAGGTGCAGGACCCGGTTGACGGTGGCCTCGAGGAGGTCGTTGTCGTGGCTGATCACGATGAACCCGCCGCGGTAGGACTTCAGGAAGTCCCACAGCCAGACGATCGAGTCGGCGTCGAGGTGGTTGGTGGGCTCGTCGAGCAACAGCACCTCGGCGTCGGAGAACAGGATGCGTGCGAGCTCGACACGCCGTCGCTGGCCGCCCGAGAGCGTCTTGAGCGGCTGGGACAGGATGCGGTCCTCGATGCCCAGCGCGGCCGCCATCTGGGCGGCCTCGGCCTCGGCCGCGTACCCGCCGCCGGCGTGCAGCTCGGCGTCGGCCCGCGCCCACCGCTTCATGCCGCGCTCGTGCACGACGGGGTCCGGGCTCCCCATGTCGATCTCGGCCTGGCGCAGGCGGCGCACGACCTCGTCCAGCCCGCGGGCCCCCAGGATGCGGTCACGCGCGATCATCTCGGGGTCGCCGGTGCGCGGGTCCTGCGGCAGGTAGCCGACGGATCCTGTGCTGTGCACGCTGCCGGAGGCCGGTTCTCCCTCCCCGGCGAGGATGCGCGTCATGGTCGTCTTGCCGGCGCCGTTGCGCCCCACGAGACCCACCTTGTCGCCAGCGGCGATGCGGAAGGTCACGTCCTCCATGAGGAGACGGGCGCCCGCGCGTATCTCGAGTTGCTGGGCGGTGATCATGTCGATCGGTAGTCTACGGAAACAGGACGTCTGCTCCGACTTCACGAGCACCCGTCATTCGAAGGAGAGGTCCGCCATGCGCTTCAACCCGAAGGCCAACATCGACAAGAGTCGTGTCCGCGACGTCGGCGGGGGCGGCGGTCTGGGCGGAGGCCTGGGCGGAGGCGGACTCGGTGGGTCGGGCGGCGGTGGACGGATGCAGATCCCCGGCGGCAAGGCCGGCGGCGGTATCGGCGGCATCATCCTGGTGATCGTGGTCCTCGTGATCGGCAGCCTGATGGGCGGCGGCAGCCTGCTCAGCGGGCTCGGCGGTGGGGGCGGCGGGGGCGGCAGTGCGTCGGAGACCGACCGGTACGAGGAGTGCCTGACCGGCGAGGACGCCAACGAGAACTCCGACTGCGCACGCGTGCTGGTCGAGAACTCGATGCGCGCCTACTGGTCCCAGGCGCTGCCCGAGCAGGCCCAGGTGAAGTTCTCCGACGCCACCGTCACGACCTTCAGCGGACAGGTGAGCACCGGCTGCGGTGCCGCGCAGTCGGCCATGGGCCCGTTCTACTGCCCGCCCGACACGGGCATCTACCTCGACTCGACCTTCTTCGACGACGTGCTGATCGGCCAGCTCGGCGGCAAGGGCGGCGACTTCGTCGAGCCGTACGTCCTGGCGCACGAGTACGGGCACCACATCCAGAACCTCACCGGGCAGATCAACCAGGTCAAGACCCAGCAGGGCCCGAAGAGCGACGCGGTCCGGCTCGAACTGCAGGCCGACTGCTACGCCGGCATGTGGACGCGGGCCGCGCAGAGCACCGAGACCGACGCGGACATCGCGATCTTCGAGTCGATCGACCAGGCCGACATCACCGAGGCCATGGACGCCGCGCAGGCGGTCGGTGACGACCGCATCCAGCAGCGCAGCGGCCGCGGCGTCAACCCGGAGGCGTGGACCCACGGTTCGGCCGAGCAGCGTCAGCGCTGGTTCCAGGTCGGCATGACCAAGGGTTCGATGGCCGCCTGCGACACCTTCTCGGCCAGCAGCCTCTGAGCGGGGGCGCCGGTCGGCAACGGCCGGCGCTCACCCGATGAGCAGCTCCAGCAGCCGCACCTGCCGCTGCATGGCGCGGATGTACGGCGCCACCGCCGGGTGCCTGAACTTCCCCGCGAGAGCGCCCTCGCCGTCCGCGACGCGCCGCAACGCCCAGTCGACCCGGGTCAGGGCCGTGTAGACCGCGGTCACCGCCGCCCCGAGCAGGACCTGGTCGCGCTCCGCGCACCCAGCGGGCAGCGCCGCCACGTACGCGTCGAGCATCGGGTCGAACTCCTCCCGTGTCGACAGGGACAGGTACCCCAGGTCGGCGCCCACCGGCCCGGTGCCGAGGTGGGCCCAGTCGACGGCGAGGGCGACGTCACCGTCGCGTCCGGGCGCGTTGGGGATCGAGGGATCGCCGTGCTGGGCGACCTGCGGCAACCCGTCACAGGCGTCGAGCCAGCTGGCCCGACGCTCCCAGAGGTGGTGGCTGACGTCGGCAATGGGGGTACGGGCCAGCAGGGTCCATCCCCCACGCCTCTCGACCAGGCCCAGGCGGGTGCGCAGCTGGTCCCGGGCCAGCCAGGCGTGGCCGCCGAGCTCCGTACCGGCGAACGCCCCGAGCCGGTCCGCCAGCCACAGGCCGGTCGGTGGGTGCGGCGCGACCCACGCGTGGACGAGCGTGATCCCGCCCTCGTCCTCATCGGCGCGGACGAGCCGGGCACCGCGGACACCGGGGCTGGTGGCCACGACCCCCGACAGCGCCACCTCGGCAGCGCGTCGCCAGTGGTTGACGTCATGGATCGCCAGTGCGGCTGCCGGGTCGTACGGGTCCGGTGCGACGAGGCGCTTGACCACGACGGGCTCACCGCCCTCGTGGGTCCGCCACACCCCCCACGTGCTGGGGCCCGCGCCGGGAAGGCGTTCCCAGCCCGGCTCGGGTTGCCACATGCCGCGGAGGCTAGCCGATGTTGCGCCTGCGGTACACGAACCACGCCACCGCGCAGAGCGCGCCCGCGAGCGCGGTCATCACCACAAGCGGCACCCACTGGACGGCCTCGGCCGGCACGCGGGGCGTGTGGGCGTACGGCGAGAGCCGCTGCACCGCCTCGGGGATCTCCAGCAGGTCGCCGAACTCGCCCAGCAGGAGGAAGGTGCTCACGAGCACCCATCCCGCCCAGGTCCAGCGGCTCCGCAGCTGGTGGACCAGCGCCACGAGGGCGATCACCGTCCAGACGGCGGGCACCTGCACCGCACCCGCCACGGTCAGCTCACCCACCGCTGCCCAGTCGCCCTCCGCCAGCGCGTACCCCACTCCCATCGACGCGCCGGTGAGCACGAGGAGCACGGCACTGGACGCGAGGCACAGCAGCAGGACGGCGCTGAGGAGACCGCTGCGCGAGGTGGCCGTCGCCAGGACGAGCTCGGTCCGGCCGGCGTGCTCGTCGTCAGCGGTGTGCACGAGCACGACGACCGCGCAGCAGGTGATGACGACGGCCATGACACCGAGGATGGCCACCACCATCGCGTCCTCGAGCGCCCCAGCCCCGCCCAGCTTCTCCACCATCTCGATCGCGGTCGGGGTGTCCAGGATCCCGGTGATGCCCGGCGTGATGGAGCCGAAGACGACGCCGAGCACGGTGACCGCCAGGCCCCACGCCCACAACGGTCCACGAGCGCCGCGCCGCACGAGCGCACCGGCGTCCCGCAGGTGCACCGAGCCTCGCGCCGGTCCCGGGCGTGCTGCCAGCACACCCGCCCCCAAGTCCCGACGCGACGAGACGATGAACGTGACGGCGAGCAGGAGGGCCGTCAGGGCGCCGTACAGACCGAGCACCCACCACCTCGGGGAGTCGGACCACGCCAGGAGGCGGGTGTTCCAGCCGAGCGGAGACAGCCACGACACCCACGAGTCCGTCGTGTCCCCCACCATGCGGGTGACGTACGCGCCGGCGATCAGGGCGACCGCGATCATCCCGCACGTCCGGGCGGAGGCGGACAGCTGACAGCACAGCGCCGTGCCGGCGCCGAAGACGAGCACGGTGCCGGCCCACGTGGCCCCGAAGAGGAGCGAACCCCGCAGCGGCAGCCCGGTCGACGCGGCCGCGAAAGCGCAGGCGGCGCCCAACACCAGGGCGACGGCCGTCAGCTCGACGACCGTGGCTGTCAACGGCGCGCCACGGCCGACGACCGTCCCGCCCACGAGCTCCGCCCGACCCGACTCCTCCTCGGTCCGCAGGTGTCGACGCACGACCACCATCGCGAAGACGGCCGCCAGCACGGCGTACATCACGGTCATCTTGGTCATCGCGAGCTCGCCGAGGCTGGCGGTGTCGATGATGGGGCCGTACAGCGCGACCACCGCCGGGGCGGCGTTGAACGCCTCCGCAGCGGTGATGCGCTCCGCCCTGGTCGGGTACAGACCGGGCGTGGCGGCGGCCGAGGCGTACACGACGCCCACGAGGACCACCAGCCACGCGGCGAACAGGAAGCGGTCGCGCCGGACTGCGGTCATGGTCAGCCGGCCCGCCCCGGTCAGTGTGCTCACGACGTGGCCTCGCGAACCTCCGGGGTGAGGCGGTACGCCTCGAGGAACAGCTCCTCCAACGACGGCGGCCGCACGGTCAGGCCCGTCACCTGCGCGTTGGAGAGGGCGGCCAGGAGGCCGGTGAGCCCCTCGGGGTCCACCGTGCACGACAGGACGCCCTGGTCCACGACAAGGTCGTGCACCCCGGGGAGCGACGGGTCGACCGGTCCGGGGACCTCGGCGCGCACGTGGTTGCGGCGCAGGTGCCTGAGGTCGCTCAGGGTCCCCGACTCCACGTCCTTGCCCGCGCGGATGATGGTGACGCTGTCCGCCAGCCGCTCCACCTCGCTGAGGATGTGGCTGGAGAGGAGGACCGTGGTGCCGACCGCCTTGTGCTCCGCCACGCAGTCGTTGAAGGTCAGCTCCATCAACGGGTCCAGCCCCGAGGTCGGTTCGTCCAGCAGGAGCAGGTCGACGGGTGCGGCCAGCGCGGCGACCAGGGCCACCTTCTGCCGGTTCCCCTTCGAGTACGCCCGGGCCCGCTTGGTGGGGTCGAGGTCGAACCGCTCGACCAGCTCGTCACGGCGCGTCCGGGCGGGGTCGAGCCCCCGCATCCTCAGCAACATGTCAATCGTCTCGCCCCCGGTGAGATTCGGCCACAGCGCGATGTCACCGGGCACGTACGCCAGTCGACGGTGTACCTGCACGGCGTCGCGCCACGGGTCGAGGCCGAACACCCTGACCTCGCCCGCGTCCGGGCGCAGGAGACCGAGGAGGACCCGGATCGCCGTCGACTTGCCGGCCCCGTTGGGGCCGAGGAAGCCGTGCACCTCCCCCGGCACGACCGTCATCCCGAGTCCGTCCAGAGCCCGGGACCGGCCGAAGCTCTTGACCAGCCCTGACACCTCGATCGGTGTGTTCACACCTCCACGCTAGACCCGGGCGCCGCGTCAGGCGTTGAGGACGAGGACCTCAAACGTGAGGACTTCGGTCACCACGCCCTCGAGCACAGAGCGGCGCGGGTCCGGCACCGCGTGCCAGGTGCCCACGACGGTCACCCGGGACAGGCGCGCGTCGGTGAGAACCTCGTCGACGCCGCTGCGGTCGCCACCCACCACGACCCGCTCCACGCCGTCCAGGACGCGTGCCGCGTGACCCGCCGCAGCCTCGTACGCCTGCCGGGCCTGGTTGTCGCGCCGCCTCGCGAACCGCTGCTGGCTCTGACCGCCCGCCTTGGTCCGGCCCTGCACGTGCCGCTGCCCCACCTTGCTCTCGACGATCCGGGCTCCCTCGAGACGGGCCACCGCGAAGCCGCCCTTGCGGACCAGCAGGACGCCCCACGTGCCGCTGGGTCCCGCGGCCGCCGCGAACTCCGACGGATCCGCACCACCCGCGTACGGCTCCCCCAGCGGGAGCGCGGCCCGGAACCACGAGCCGTCGGCCGCGTCCCCCCGCAGGGCACCGCCCTCGACGGCGTACTCGCTGCGACCGTGCCGCACCGCGAAGTTGTCACACCACCGTGACCAGCGGGCGACCGGCACCCGCACACGCTGGGCCCGCGGGTCGTCGGCCGGGTGGGAGGACGTCACGGGGCGAGCCTAGCCGCGCCCGTTGCTAGCCTCGCGGCATGCCGACCCACGACCACGAGCACCCGTCCGTGGAAGCCTTCTTCCGGGTGGTCACCGTGCTTCCCGACGCCCTCGAGACCTGGCTCAGCACCCCGGAGTCCTCGTCCGTGGGTCAACGCCAGCCGGGGGCTGACCACTCCACCGGCCAGCTGGCCGGCCTGCGCACGCTGGAACTGCTCACGCTGCCGGTCGCCCGGTGGACCGAGTCCGACGTCGCCCACGCCGCCCGCACGGTCGGGTTCGTCCGTCGGCACCGGGCCCAGTGGCCAGCGGGAGACCTGACGCGTCGCCGGTGGCGGTACGCCCTGCGCAACTGGGGTCACGACCCTCTGTGGGAGGAACGCATGGTTCTGCAGCAGGCGGACCAGGGGCGTCAGGTCATCGTGGTGGACGGGCAGCCGGCCGGCCACCTGACCGTGGATGAGGGCCTGGCCGGGTCGCGCGTCGAGGACCTGCGGCTCGAGGAGCACGTCCGGCACCGCTGCCTGGCAGCGGCCGTGCTGCACCGGCTCGCCCTGACCTCGCGCACAGCCACCGAGATCCACCTGACCGGTCCCCAGCTGCGCTGGGAGCCCGCGCTGGGACGGCGAGGGTTCGTACCCGTCAACGCAGAGGCGGACAGCACCACGATGGTGCTGCCCGCCTTCTGAGGGAGTGACGCTCAGACGTTGAAGCCGAGCGCGCGGAGCTGCTCACGGCCGTCCGGGGTGATCTTGTCGGGACCCCACGGCGGCATCCAGACCCAGTTGATGGCCACGTCGTTGACGAGGCCCTCGAGGGCGCCCTCGGTCTGGTCCTGGATGACGTCGGTCAGCGGGCACGCGGCCGAGGTGAGCGTCATGTCGAGAACGGCGTTGTGCGCCTCGTCGAGGTGCACGCCGTAGACGAGGCCGAGGTCGACGACGTTGATCCCGAGCTCGGGGTCGACGACGTCCTTCATCGCCTCGGTCACGTCCTCGACGGTCACGGTGGAGGTCACACCGCTGGCCTCGGGGACCTCGGGGAGGTCGCTGTGCCGGTCCTCGGTGGGGGTGGTCTGGTCACTCATGCTGTCTCCTCGGTAGCTCGGGCGACGGCGTCCTTCCACGCCATCCAGCCCAGAAGGGCACACTTCACGCGGGCGGGGAACTTGGCGACACCGGCGAAGGCGATGCCGTCCTCCAGGACGTCCTCGTCGGGCTCGACCTGACCCTTGCCCTGCATCAGGGTCAGGAAGTCCTCGTGGACCGCCATGGCCTCCCCCACGCGCTTGCCGATGACGAGCTCGGTCATCACCGACGCGGACGCCTGGGAGATCGAGCAGCCCTCGGCGTGGTACGACACGTCGCTGACGACCGCGTCGTCACCGGTGCCCTCGAGGTGCACCCGCAGGGTCACCTCGTCGCCGCAGGTGGGGTTGACGTGGTGCACCTCGGCCTCGAAGGGCTCACGGAGTCCCGCGTTCTGGGGGTTCTTGTAGTGGTCCAGGATGATCTCCTGGTACAGGCTGTCGAGATCTTGCGCGCTCATCACTCAGCCCAACTTGAAGTAGGAACGGGTGTATTCCAGCGCCTCGACCAGCGCGTCGATCTCCTCGGGCGTCGTGTAGAGGTACGACGACATCCGCGTGGAGCTCTGCACGCCGAAGCGGGCGTGCGCGGGCTTCGCGCAGTGGTGACCGGCGCGCACCGCGACGCCACGGGAGTCGAGCACCTGCGCGATGTCGTGCGGGTGCACCCCGTCCAGCTCGAAGGAGACCGCTCCCCCACGCTGGGTCGCGTCCAGCGGCCCGAGGACCGTCAGCCCAGGCACCTGCTGCAGCCCCTCCAGCGCGTACGCCGTGATCGCCTGCTCGTGGGCGTGGATCGCGTCCAGGCCGACCGCGGAGAGGTACTCCACGGCCGCGCCGAGGCCCACGACCTCGACGATCGGCGGCGTCCCCGCCTCGAACTTGTGCGGGATGGGGGCGTACGTCGACCCCTCCATGCGGACGGTCTCGATCATCTCACCGCCCCCGAGGAACGGCGGCAGGGCCTCCAGCAGCTCACGGCGTCCCCACAGGACACCGATCCCGGTGGGGCCGACGACCTTGTGGCCGGTGAAGACGAGGACGTCGGGGCGCTCCTCGACCGGCATCGCGGAGAGGTCGATCGGGAGCTGGGGTGCCGCCTGGGAGGCGTCGACGACCACGATCGCCCCGACCTCGTGGGCCCGGCGGGCGATGGCCGCCACCGGGTTGATGGTCCCCAGCATGTTGGAGACCCAGGTCAGCGCGACCACCTTGGTCCGCTCGGTGATCAGGTCGTCGATCGCGGAGACGTCCAGCGTCCCGTCCTCGGCGATCCCGAACCACCGCAGCGTCGCGCCGGTGCGCTGGGTGACCAGCTGCCACGGCACGATGTTGGAGTGGTGCTCCATCTCCGTGATGACGACCTCGTCGCCCTCGCGGAGCTGGTGCGGCCCCGCCCACGCGAGGGTGTTCGCCACCAGGTTGAGCGCCTCGGAGGCGTTCTTGGTGAAGATCACCTCGTCGCGCGACGGCGCACCGATGAAGGCTGCCACCTTGTCGCGACCGGCCTCGAACGCCTCCGTCGACTCCGCGCCCAGGTGGTGCATGGCACGGGCGATGTTGGCGTTGTGCCGCTCCAGGTGGTCGACCATCGTGTCGATGACGATCTGGGGCTTCTGGGAGGTGTTGGCGCTGTCGAGGTAGACCAGCGGCAGCGTGGTCCCTCCCGGTCCCGGGAAGGTCCGCTCCAGGATCGGGAAGTCCTTGCGGATCACTTCCAGCTCAGGCAGGAGTCCGGGGAGGGACATTCCTAGCTCCTCAGGGGTGCGGGTGCGTGGTCCGGCTCAGGCCTTGGCGGAGACGTACTTGTCGTAGCCCTCGGCCTCGAGCTGGTCGGCCAGCTCGGGGCCTCCCTGCTCGGCGATGCGGCCGTCGACGAAGACGTGCACGAAGTCCGGCTTGATGTAGCGCAGGATGCGCGTGTAGTGGGTGATCAGCAGGACACCCTTGTCGCCCTCGCCGGCGAACCGGTTGACACCCTCGGAGACGACCTTGAGCGCGTCGATGTCGAGGCCGGAGTCGGTCTCGTCCAGGACGGCGACCTTGGGGTCGAGCAGCTCGAGCTGGGCGATCTCGTGACGCTTCTTCTCACCACCGGAGAAGCCCTCGTTGACCGAGCGCTGGCTGAACGAGGCGTCGAGGCCGTTGGAGCCCAGCGCGGCGTTGACGTCCTTGACCCAGGTGCGCAGCTTGGGGGCCTCGCCGTCGATGGCGGTCTTGGCCGTACGCAGGAAGTTGGCCACCGAGACGCCGGGGACCTCGACCGGGTACTGCATGGCGAGGAACAGGCCGGCGCGGGCGCGCTCGTCGACCGACATCTCGAGGACGTCCTCGCCGTCAAGGGTGACGGTGCCGCCGGTGACGGTGTACTTGGGGTGCCCGGCCAGCGAGTACGCCAGCGTGGACTTGCCGGAGCCGTTGGGCCCCATGATCGCGTGGGTCTCGCCGTCCTTGATGGTCAGCGTGACGCCCTTCAGGATCTGCT
>NZ_JBJEHY010000091.1:0-13035 GCF_051876515.1 Nocardioides sp.
TACGCTCCTCGACGACCTCGCCGCTGCGCAGCGGGTTGAGCGGGGTCTCCGACATCAGCATGCCGTCACGCTCGAACACCCGACGCTGGTGGGCGTAGTAGATGTTGGGGATCTCGATCTCCTCGCGGCGGATGTAGTCCCACACATCCAGCTCGGTCCAGTTCGAGATCGGGAAGATCCGCATGTGCTCGCCCTCGTGCAGACGCCCGTTGTACAGGCTCCACAGCTCGGGACGCTGCATCTTGGGGTCCCACTGCCCGAACTCGTCGCGGTGGGAGTACACGCGCTCCTTGGCGCGCGCCTTCTCCTCGTCGCGGCGGCCGCCACCGAAGGCGGCGGTGAAGCCGTTCTCCTCGATCGCGTTGAGCAGCGTCGGGGTCTGCAGGCGGTTGCGCGACGTCTTGCCGTCGTCGATCACGATGCCGCGGGCGATCGCGTCGTCGATCGAGGCAACCACGAGCTTCACGCCGAGGCGCTCCACCCACCGGTCACGGGTCTCCATCACCTCGGGGAAGTCGAGCCCGTTGTCGATCTGCAGGATCGGGAACGGGATCTTCGCGGGGAAGAACGCCTTCTCCGCGAGGCGGAGCATGACGATCGAGTCCTTGCCGCCCGAGAACATGAGAACAGGCTTCTCGAACTCGGCCGCGACCTCACGGAAGATGTGGATCGACTCGGCCTCGAGCTGGTCGAGCTGGGACAGCCGGTAGTCGGCGTGTGTTTGGGTCATGACAGTGCGGATGCCTCTCTAGGAATGGCAGCCCACATCGTAGCGTCGGGGGCAGGTACCGCCGATTCGTGGACAACAGGTGAGTGGGACCAGTCACAACCGCCCGTCTGGAGGACACTGGACGCATGTCCCCCGTACGCCCGCACCGTCCGGCGCAACCCCGCCGATGCCTCGTCGCCGGTACGGCCGCGCTCCTCTCCGCGGGCGCGCTCGTGCTGGCCGGCTGCAGCGGCGTCACCGAGGTCGGGCCCGTCGAGGAGGGCGGCCTGCCGACCACCAGCACGCCCACCCCCACCGTCGAGCCCGTGGAGCTCGAGGTCGACCCCGCCGTACGGACCCGCGTGCTGCCGCGGCTCGCCGCCCACGGCTCCACGCCGCAGGCCGCCGACCGCGCCGCCTGGGTCGTCGAGGTCACCGACCCCGCCCTGCGCAAGAACCGGACCGTGGAGCTCGAGGTCCGTGGCAACGGGCGCTGGAGCGTCGTCGACACCGCCACCAGCCGCAAGGGCGCCGCCACGCTCACCACCACCCGCGCGGGGCGCCTCCGCGTCGTGGTCGACCGCGAGGCCGGGCGCGTCGGGCGGGCGGTCGACACCAGCAGCGCGCCGGCGGTCAGCCTCACCGACGAGTTCGACACCTGGGACCGCGCGCTGTGGCAGACCCGCGCGCAGGGGTACGCCGGCGCCCGCATGTGCTCGCGCTCCGACGACGCCGCCGTCGAGGCCCGCGGCGGGGTGATCCGGCTGAGCGTGCTCGACGACCCCGGCGCCGGCATGTGCACCGTCGACGGCAGGGCGCACGCGTACCGGCTCAACGCCCACATCGGCACCGAGGGGCGCTACGCCTTCACCCACGGCTTCGCCGCCGCCCGCGTGAAGTTCCAGCCGCGGCAGGGGCAGCACGGCGCGTTCTGGCTGCAGACGCCCTGGATCGGTTTCGGGCCCGCCTCGACCACCGGCGCCGAGATCGACGTCATGGAGTACTTCGGGGACAGCGCGGCCCACGGCGGCCTGGCCAGCTTCGTCTACTGGTACGCCCAGCAGGGCCAGCCCGCCACCAAGATCGGCGACTGGGTCAAGAACCACCAGCAGCTCGGCAGCAACTGGTCCTCGGAGTACCACGTGTTCTCCGTCGAGTGGACGCCCGAGGAGTACGTCTTCCGCGTCGACGACACGATCGCCTGGCGCACGAGTGAGGGCGTCTCCAACGTGCCCGAGTTCCTCGTCCTCAGCCTGCTCTCCTCGGACTACGAGCTGAAGGAGATCAACGACGCCCGGCTGCCGCAGACGATGCAGGTCGACTGGGTACGCACCTGGGTGACCGGGAGTCAGCAGGGGACCTACCTGGGCTGACGCCTCCTGCGCGCGTCTACGAGGCGGGCGACTCCAGGATCATCGTGATCGGCCCGTCGTTGACCGACGCCACCGCCATGTCCGCCCCGAACACCCCGCGCGCCACCGTGGCCCCGAGGCGCTCCAGCTCGGCGCACATCGCCTCGTACAGCGGCTCGCTCACCGGACCCGGCGCGGCCGCCTGCCACGTCGGACGCCGGCCCTTGCGCGCGTCGCCGTACAGGGTGAACTGACTGACCACGAGCACCGGCGCACCCACGTCGGAGGCGGACCTCTCCTCGCGCAGCAGCCGCAGGTCCCACACCTTCCGCGCGATCCAGCTGACATGGGCGGGGCCGTCGTCGTGCGTCACGCCGAGGTACACCAGGAGGCCCGGCCCCTCGATCGCGCCGACGACCTCGCCGGCCACCGTCACCGACGCACCCTGAACCCTCTGGACAACCGCTCGCATGGTGCAAGGATGCCGACCATGTCCCTGTTGATCACCGTCGCCCCCACCGGGGCCGAGACCGCCAAGGCCGACTGCCCGCAGCTCCCCACCACCCCCGAGGAGATCGCGCGCACCGCAGCAGAGTGCGAGGCCGCCGGCGCCGCCATGATCCACCTGCACGTACGCGACCACGCCCACGCGCCCACCCTCGACGGGTCGCTGCTCAAGGAGTGGGTCGCCGCCGTGCGCGAGTCGTCGAACCTCGTCGTCCAGCTCTCCACCGGCGGGTCCGTCCACGACCCCCTCGAGGAGCGGATGAAGGTCCTCGACGCCGGGCCCGACTCGTGCAGCCTCACGATGGGCACCACCAACTTCGGCGACGACGTGTTCATGAACCCGTGGCCGTTCGTCGCCGACCTCTACCAGCTCGCCCAGGAGCGCGGCGTCGCGCCGGAGTTCGAGCTGTTCGACCTCGGGCAGGTGCACGCCCTGGGCCGCCTCATCCGTACGTACGGCCTGCCGGCCGGCGGCAAGGCGCACGTCGACTTCGTGATGGGCGTGCCCGGCGGCATGCCCGGTACCGCGCCCGCGCTGGTCGCCGGAGTGCAGGGCCTGCCGAGCGAGGTCACGTCGTGGTCGGCGACCGGTATCGGACGTACGACGCTCCCCGTCGCGCTCGCCTCGCTGTCGATGGGCGGCCACCTGCGCGTCGGCATGGAGGACGTGCTCACCATCAGCAAGGGCGTCCCGGTCGAGTCCAACGCCCAGCTGGTGGCGCGCGCCGTGGAGCTGGGACGGCTCGCGCAGCGCGAGCCGATGACGCCCGCCGGCTGCCGGGAGCTGCTGGGTCTCGCCTGAGGCCCGTGCGAAGCAGCGTCAGCGGCGCCCGTGCGCGTCATACGAACCGAGGTGGGTGCGGGTTGCGTCATACGGGGCGCCTGTGGCGACGCCTCGCGTCAGGCAGACCCGCACCTATAGGTGCCGAATCGCATGACGCGCGGGGGTGCCGGAGCGCGTACGCATGACGCAGGCCCCAGCGCAGCGCGTACCGATGACGGACCGCGGGGCTCAGCCCGAGGCGCCGCCCTCGCGACCCCTGCCGACCTTCTTCATCCCGACCAGCCCGGGCTCGTACGCCGGGTCCTCGAGCTGCGCGATCGTCGGGGTGCCGAACATCGGCAGCCCCTCGGTCTTGCGGATGAAGCCCCACACGAACGGCAGCACCACCAGCACGAACAGGCCGACGCCGGCGATCAGCATCGGGTGCGTCTCGTCCTCGCCGGCCCCCAGCGGCGCCCAGCCGGCCTTGTCGAGCAGCGCGATGCTCGACATTGTCAGGACCACCACGATGCCGCGGCGGATCCACGACTGCGGGACGTTCGGGGCGATCTTCGACCCGAGCAGGGTGCCGGGCACCGAGCCGATCAGCAGCGGGATCAGCAGGCCCCAGTCGAGGCCGTGCAGCGCGATGTTGGAGACCGCGGCGGCCAGCACCAGCGGCACCGCCTGCACCAGGTCCGTGCCGACCAGGCGCACCGCGCTCAGGCCGGGGTACAGCATCAGCAGCGCGATCATGATGACCGAGCCGGAGCCGACGCTGGTGATGCCGACCAGCAGGCCGCCGACGGCGCCGACCAGCAGCGTCGGGACCGGGCGTACGACCGGGTCCGCGTCGGCGGTCTCACCGCTGCGGCGGACGCGGCGCAGGTTGAGGTACAGCCGGGCCGCGTACGTCGCCGCGGCCAGGATCAGCGCGAAGCCGATCCACAGCTTCAGCGTCGTGTCGATCTCCTCCGGCGGTACGAACCACGCGACCAGGTGCGGCCCGACCAGCGCCATCGGGATGGAGCCGATCATCAGCCACTTCGCCAGCCCCATGTGCGGGGAGCCCTCACGCTTGTGGACCAGCGCGCCGCCCGTCTTGTAGACCGCCGCGGCCGTCAGGTCCGCCGTCACCACCGACGCCGTCTCGCCGACGCCGAGGAAGATCAGCGCCGGCGTCATCAGCGCGCCGCCGCCCATCCCGGTGAGCCCGACGACGATGCCGACCACGAAGCCCGCGACCACGATCGACAGTGCGGTCAGCGTCAGCAGATCGGCCATGCGCTACTCCTCTAAGGCAAGCAATCAGATCGAGAACCCGAAGATTGTCCACCAAGAGTGGCGTCAAGTGACAGCCGGTGCCAATCAACGTGATTGGTCCAGCCTGTCACGGAGTGCGAACCTGGCCCGCCGACCACGCCGCGCGACCTGCAGGTCCCGACCCGCGGCAGGAGTCAGTCGACGAGCGCGGGCACGATCGTGCGCAGCAGCGCGTCGATCCGTACGGCCGCCGTCGCCGCCGCCTCGGGGCCCCGGCGGTACGGGTCGCTGATGTCCTGCTCGGAGGTCGGTGCGATCCGCTTGCGGCCCACGGCCTGGACCAGCGCGGCACCGCGCAGGTCGGGGTTTGCCTCCACGCCGGCCGCGAACTGGCCGACGGTGAAGACCTTCCGCACGAACTGCGGGCTCTCCTCGAGGATCCGCGTGCGGTGCTCCCGCTCGGCGGTCAGCACCAGGTCGACCTGCGACAGGATCGCCGGCGTCAGCGGGCGGCTGCGGAACGCGTCCGCCGCCCCCGGCGGCAGCGTGCCCGCCATCGTCTCGTCCATGGCGTGGTCGCTGAATCCCATGGTCCCGGCGCTCGAGAACGTCACCGGCGAACCCTCACCGGCCAGCGCGCGCGCCTGGATCTCCAGGTACGGCGACCGGCAGATGTTGGCGGTGCACACCATCAGCACGGACAGGGACATCAGGCCTCCCGGAGGTCGAGGTGGCCGGTCGCGGCCAGTGCGTCGATCACATCCCCGAGAGCGTCCTCGATCGTACGGCCCGTGGTGTCCACGCGTACGGAGAAGTCCTCGGGTGTTTCGTACGGCGAGGAGATGCCGGTGAACTCGGGGATCTCGCCGGCCCGCGCCTTGGCGTACAGGCCCTTGCGGTCGCGACGCTCGCACTCCTCGACCGGCGTCGCGACGTGGACGAGGAAGAACGCGCCGCCGGCCTCGTCAACCATCGCGCGCACCTCCTTGCGGGTGGCGTCGAACGGCGCGATCGGGCTGCACACCGCCAGGCCGCCGTGGCGGGAGATCTCCGCGGCCACCCAGCCGATGCGGCGGATGTTGGTCTCGCGGTCCTCCTTGGAGAACGACAGCCCCTTGCTCAGGTTGCGGCGCACCACGTCCCCGTCGAGGGAGGTCAGCGTCCGCAGGCCCTGCTCGAGCACCTTGTCCATCAGCGCCTGCGCGAGCGTCGACTTGCCGCTGCCGGAGAGCCCGGTGAAGAAGATGACCAGACCCTGGTCGGCGGGGGCCGGCTGGTCGGCGTCGATGACCGCGGCGACGTTCTCGGGGTACTCGACCTCGTCGGCGTCCGCGCCGCTCAGCGCGTGCACCGCGTCGTCGCCCGCGTACGTCGCCACCACGGCCACGCCGAGCGCGTGGTCGGCGTCCGCGTCGTCGTGCGCGGCCAGCGGCACCACGACCACCGCGGCGTCGTCGAGCTCCGCAGCAGCCAGCAGGGTCGCGCGGACCAGGGCCACGCGGGAGAGCTCGGGCGTGCCGGTGCCGGTCAGGGCCAGCAGGAGGACCGGGCCGAGGGCGGCCAGCTCGTCGAGGTCGGCCACCGACAGTGGGCCGGTGACGGGGACGACGGTACGGCCGGCGTACTGCTCGCGGACCTGCGCGGGCGTCAGGTGCAGGCGGCGGAACGGCCCGAACTGGGCGTGCGTGAGCGCCTCGACCGCGCCGGTCGCGGGCGTGTACGTCGCCAGCGGCAGCCCTTCGGGGTCGACCAGCTCGACGGTGGCGGCGTCTGCGATCCCGGTCGGCAGGGTCAGGGTGACCACGCTGCCGGGCTCGTTGAACGCCGTCACCGGGGCGTACGCGCCGGTGGTCAGGAGCTCCAGGTCGTCGAGCTCGCGGGGCGTGGGGCAGTGCTGGGGAGTCTGGGACACGGCGTCATCTTGTCAGAGGGCGCTGACAAGACCGACGCCCGAGGACGGACGGGCCGGCTCAGCGTTCGGACGCCTCCTTGTGGCGACGCAACGCCTCCACCCGCTCCTCCGCGTGGTCGACGACGGGGGCGGGATAGCCCGGGGCGCCGCCGTGCTTCCACGGCTCGTGCGCCGCCCTGCCCGGCAGGTCCGCCAGCTCCGGCACCCAGCGCCGTACGTACTCACCGTCGGGGTCGAAGCGCAGCCCCTGGGTGACCGGGTTGAAGACGCGGAAGTAGGGAGACGCGTCCGTCCCCGTGCCGGCCACCCACTGCCAGCCGTGGTTGTTGGACGCGACGTCGCCGTCGGCCAGGTGCTCCAGGAAGTGCCGCGCGCCGTGGGGCCACCACACGTGCAGGTCCTTGGTGAGAAACGACGCGGTCACCATCCGCACCCGGTTGTGCATCCACCCCTCCGCGAGCAGCTGCCGCATCCCGGCGTCGACCAGGGGAAAGCCCGTGCGCCCCTCGCGCCATGCGTCGAACGTCGCGTCCGGCTCGTCGTACGCGAGCCCGGCCAGCGTCGGACGAAGGTCCTGCCAGGCGCTGCGAGGCGCGTGGTGCAGCACGTCGGCGTAGAAATCGCGCCACCCCAGCTCGGTCCGGAACCGTCGGGCCGCCTCGTCGTGGCGGCCCACCAGGTCGCGCAGCAGGGTCAGCGGGTGCAGGGCTCCGAGACGCAGGTACGCGGAGAGGCGCGAGGTCCCGTCGACTGCGGCCAGGTCGCGGTCGGTGTCGTACGCGTCGAGCGGGCCGTCGAGGAACTCCCTCCACCGCTCCAGCCCCGCTGCGGTGCCCGCCGGAGGTAGGCCGGCCGTGCAGGCGGCGTCGGCCGCGGCGAGCTGTTCCCGAGCCCGGTCGTGGCTCGCGGCGACCGCCACCTCGAACGAGGTCGGGGTGGAGTCCGCGGGGGACCAGTCGTGGTCCAGCCACAGCTTCGACCACGGCGTGAAGACCTTGTACGGCGTCCCCGCCCCGTTCAGCAGCGTGCCCGGGGCCACCGCGTACGGCGACCCGGCTGGGCGCCCCTCGACGCCCACCTCCCGCAGGGCGACCGCGACCCGGTGGTCGCGCGCCACGCCCCACGGCGCGAACTCGCGCGTCAGGTGCACGCGCGTCGCGCCCACCTCGGCCACCAGCGCCGGCAGCACCTCGGCGGGGTCGCCCACCCGTACGCACAACCCGCCGTCGAGCTCCTCGTCGAGAGCCAGGAGGGTCCGGGCCAACCACGCCCGCCGCACGGGGCCGACGCGCTCCCACAGGACCGGGTCCAGGACGAAGACGGGCAGCACCGGACCGCGCTCAGCCGCCGCCGTCAGCGCAGGGTGCTCACCCACCCGCAGGTCACGGCGAAGCCAGAGGATCTCGACCATCCCCGGAGCGTAACGGGGCCGGCCGAGCCGACCGGAGGACGCTTTACACCCCTTGATCGGCATGTGAGGGTCGTGGAATGAGGGGGCCCGTGGAGGAGTTGCGTCGGTTCGCCCGCGCCTCGATGGTCGACCCCGTCCCGCAGGTCCACGCCGAGTCGTCGCGGCAGCTGCTCCGGCGCCGCGTCGTCGTGGCCGCCACCTTCGTCATCGGTGCGTCCGTGCTCACCTGGGCGTTGCGGATCCAGCCGGGCGACCCCCTCTTCTATGGCGCCACGTTGCTGCTGGCCGTCGTGTGGACGGTCGGCGCGTTCGCCTCCGGGCCGATGCACCTGGGGCGCGCGTGGACCCGTGCGGGCGGCACCGCCCGGCCCGGCGTGCAGGGGCTGGCCCTCGGGGTCCTCATGGTGGCGGTCTTCGTCGTGGGCGGGCTCGCCGTGGCGCAGGTTCCCGTCCTGCGCACGCCCGTCCTTGCCCTGCTCGACCACGCCTCGGCCGGCTCGCTGCCGCTCGTGGCCCTGCTGACCGCGCTCAACTCGGTCGCCGAGGAGCTCTACTTCCGCGGCGCCGTGTACGCGGCCATCCCGCGCCGCGCCGCCGTGTGGGCCACGACCGTCCTCTACACGCTGACGGTGGTCGGCGCCGGGGTGCCGCTGCTGCTCGTCGCGGCCGCCGCACTGGGCCTGGTCACCGCGCTCCAGCGCCGCGTCACCGGCGGCATCTTGGGGCCCGTCGTCACGCACCTCGTGTTCTCCCTCGGGATGCTCCTGGTGCTGCCACCCGTCCTCCACGTAGGGAGCTGAGATGACCACACTCGTCACCGGTGCCACCGGGTACGTCGGCGGGAAGCTCGTACCCGAGCTCCTGCGCCGGGGCCACGACGTCCGCGTCCTGACCCGTTCCGCCGCCTCGCTCACCTCGAGCGACTGGGGCGATCGCGTCGAGGTCGTCGAGGGCGACGCCACGAGCGGGTCCGACCTGGACCGGGCGCTGGCCGGCGTACGGACCGCGTACTACCTGCTGCACTCCATGGATGGGCACGGCGACTTCGCCGAGCGGGACCGGCGGATGGCGGAGGGGTTCGCGCGTGCCACCGCCCGGGCCGGGGTGGACCAGCTCGTCTACCTCAGCGGCCTGCACCCCGACGGGGAGCTGTCGCCGCACCTGGCCTCGCGCGTCGAGGTCGGCGAGATCTTCCTGCGCGGTCCCGTGCCGGCCGCCGTCCTGCAGGCCGGCGTCGTCCTCGGTGCCGGCTCCGCGTCGTACGAGATGCTGCGCCACCTCACCGAGCGGCTGCCCGCGATGGTCGCTCCCAAGTGGCTCAAGAACCGGATCCAGCCGGTCGCCGTCGACGACGTCGTCCACTACCTCGCGTCGGTCCCCGACCTCCCCGAACCCGTGGACCGCACCTTCGACGTCGGCGGCCCCAACGTGCTCACGTACGCGCAGATGCTGCGCGGGTACGCCCGCACCGCCGGGCTGTGGCCCCGCCTCGTCGTGACCGTCCCCGTCCTCACGCCCGGGCTGGCCAGTCACTGGGTCGGGCTGGTCACGCCCGTGCCGGCGGGCGTTGCGAAGCCTCTGGTGGGCAGCCTCGCCCACGACGCGGTCTGCGACGAGTCCGACCTCCTGGAGCTCGTGGGGCCGCCCCCGGGCGGACGCACCGGGTACGAGGAGGCACTGCGCCGCGCCCTGACCGAGTACGACCCCCTCGACTGGAGCCGGACCCTGCGGCGCACGGCCGGTGCCGTCGCGCTCACAGCGGTGGTCGGCGGGCTCGCCACGGACCCGGGCTCCCGCTGGTACCAAGCGCTGCGCAAGCCCGCCTGGCAGCCGCCTGCGGAGGCGTTCCCCGTCGTCTGGACCGCCTTGTACGCGGGGATCGCGGTCGCCGGGGCCGCCGCGCAGACAGAGCTCCCCGAGGGCCGCCGCCGCTTCGCCGGGGCGCTGGGCGCCAACCTCGTCCTCAACGCCGCCTGGAGCGTTGTCTTCTTCCGGCTGCACCGGCCGACGGCCGCCACCGGTGTCGCGGTGGCACTGGCGGCCTCGTCGGCCGACCTGGCGCGCCGTGCCGCGCCAACCGGCCGCGGCAAGGTCGCCGGGCTGGGTGCGTACGCCGCGTGGAGCGGCTTCGCCAGCGTGTTGTCGGGGTGGATCGCGCGCGCCAACCCGGAGGGCGGGAGGGGCCGCGCCCCGACCTCGTCGCCGCGGCGACGCAGGATGGGCGCATGACCTCCGCAGAACCGCTGCCCGTCCTCGTCGAGATCGTCCGTTCCGGTGTGGTGGAGGGTCACCACCGCGGCGCCGTGGTCGCGCTCGCGGGCGACGGGAGCGTCGACTGGGCGGTGGGCGACGCCGACCGGGTGATCCTGCCGCGCTCGTGCAACAAGCCGGTGCAGGCCGCCGTGATGGTGGGGCTGGGCCTCGACCTGCCCGACGACCTGCTCGCGCTGGCGAGCGCGTCGCACTCCGGCGAGCCGTTCCACGTCGACGGGGTGCGCCGCATCCTGGCTGGTGCCGGCCTGGACGAGTCGGCCCTGCGTACGCCCGAGGACTGGCCGTGGGAGGACCGGGTCAAGCACGACCTGGTGCGTGCCGGGGGAGCGCCTTCGCGGATCCTGATGAACTGCTCGGGCAAGCACGCCGCCATGCTCGCCACCTGCGTGGTCAACGGCTGGGACACCGGCACGTACCTCGACCCGGCCCACCCGCTGCAGCAGGCGATCGCGGCCGGCTTCACCGAGTACACCGGCGAGCCGACCACCGTCGCCATCGACGGGTGCGGTGCGCCCCTGCTGTCCACCTCGCTCGCGGGTCTGGCCCGGGCGTTCGCCCGGCTGGCCTCGGCCACCGACGGGCCGGCTGCTCGCGTGGGCGCGGCGATCCGGGCGTACCCGGAGTTCGTCTCCGGCACCCAGCGCGACGAGCGGGTCCTGCACGGCGCCGTGCCGGGACTCGTCGGCAAGTTCGGCGCGGAGGCGGTGTACGCCGTGGGCCTGCCCGACGGGCGCGCCTGGGCGCTCAAGATCGACGACGGGTCCGACCGGGCGCGGCCGATCGTGATGGCGGCGGCGCTCGAGCGCTCGGGTCTCCTGGCCGAGGAGGGTGTCGACGCGGCGGTGGTCCGGTCCACCGGGCGTCACGACCTGACTGGCGGCGGTGTCGTCGTGGGGGAGATCCGCGCGGTCATCTGAGCGTGAACCGGGGTTCTTGTTAGCGCATTCGTACGCAGGAATCCCCGTCCCACGCGGGATGTGAGGCGACTCACCCCTCCAATTGTTTGCAAAGTGCTAACAAGTGTTAGCACACTGGAGACGTGGCCAAGGAGAAGCACGACAAGAGCTCGATCGCCCCGATCAACCCGATCGCGATGGTCGGCACTCTTGGCGACTACCTCAAGGAGCAGCGGCTCGCGTCGCGGCTCTCGTTGCGCCAGCTCGCAGACCAAGTCGGTGTCTCGAACCCCTACCTCAGCCAGATCGAGCGGGGACTGCGCCGTCCGTCGGCAGAAGTGATGCAGCAGTTGTCCAAGGCGCTGCGCATCTCCGCCGAACAGCTCTACATCAGGGCCGGGGTCGTCGACCCCGACGTCGAGAAGGTCGGTTCCGTGGAGCTGGCCGTCCTCGCCGACCCGGTCCTCACGGAGCGGCAGAAGCACTCCCTGCTCGACATCTACCAGTCCTTCGTCGCCGTCAACCGCCCCGACCAGGCCGGCGACGACGGCGACCAGGGCTGACCCACACACTCCCGGCCGACCGGTCGGAACCACAGAAGGAGAGAACGATGGCCAAGGCCAAGTTCGACATCAAGACCGAGGCGATCAAGCCCGTCTTCGCCTATGTCGGTGTGACCGACCTCGCCGTGGAGAAGGTCCGCGACGTGGTGGGAGACGTGACCAAGAAGGTCACGGCCGTCCAGAAGGACGTGGAGACCCGCGTCGCAGGCGTCACCAAGGCCGCCAAGGAGCCCAAGGAGCTCCGTACGCTCGCCGTGACCTCCGTCAACGCCGGCGTCGAGGCGATCACCAAGGACGCCAAGACCCGCCGCGAGGCCATCGAGGCCCGCGTCGCCGAGCTCCAGGCCGAGGCCAAGGCTGCACCGGCCAAGGTCCAGACCCTGCTCGGTGACAACGTCGCCACCGTCTCGGCCGCGTACGCCGACCTGGTCGAGCGCGGCGAGTCCCTCGTGGGCCGCATCCGCCGCCAGGAGTCCACCCAGGCTGCGGTGAAGTCCGCCAAGACCACCGTCACCAAGGCCAAGACCACCGCGACGCAGGCCAAGAAGGCCGTCGCCGCCAAGGCCGACGAGGTCGAGGCGAAGGTCGAGAAGGCCACCGACGAGGTCGAGGCCAAGGTCGAGGCCCAGGTCGAGGCCGTCGTCGAGAAGGTCACCGAGACCGTCGACGCCGCCAAGAAGGCCGCCACCAAGAAGGCACCGGCCAAGACGGCTGCCAAGAAGCCGGCCGCCAAGAAGGCCCCGGCCAAGAAGCCGGCCGCCAAGAAGCCGACCACCGCCGCCGCCAAGAAGGCTGCCGTCGCGGAGTCGAGCGCCAAGGCGACCGTCACCGCCGCCAAGAAGGCTGCCGCGTCCGCCGCCGACGCGGTGACCGAGGCCGCCAAGAAGATCGGCGACTGAAGAGAAGTCCCCGGCGCCCAGCAGGACCAACTGACCTTGTTCTGAGGCGGTCCGGCCCCGGTGCCACCCCCTCGTGACCCCCGTCCGTCAGGGCGGGGGTCACGTGCGTTCCCCTGTCCGGCGAGGAGATGGCCTCTAGGCTGTGCGTGTGTGGTTGATTCAGATGCACTGGGACGTCATGTCGTTGATCGCCCTCGCCCTCCTCGTGGTCAAGGTGGTCGCGCTCGTCAGCGCGGTCGCCTACTCCGCCGAGGCGTACGCGGCGGCCGACAAGCTGACCAAGACCACCTGGTGCGTCATCCTCGGCGTGGGGCTCGCGATCGACGTCCTGCTGGGCTGGGGGATCCTCGCCATCGTCGCCACCGTCGCCGCCTTCGTCTACCTCGCTGACGTACGACCTGCGCTGCGCGAGGTCACGGCCCACGGACGCTGAGCACGCGCCGTCGGACGGTTGGAGCCGACGGGGAGAATGTGGCAGGGGTCACT
>NZ_JBJEHY010000092.1:0-42865 GCF_051876515.1 Nocardioides sp.
CCGACGTTGTCGCCCACGTTGTCGGCGATGGTGGCGGCGTTGCGCGGGTCGTCCTCGGGGATGCCCTGCTCGACCTTGCCGACCAGGTCGGCGCCGACGTCGGCGGCCTTGGTGAAGATGCCGCCACCGACACGCATGAACATCGCCAGCAGTGCGGCACCGAAGCCGAAGCCCTCCAGCACGTGCGCCGCCTCGTCGCGGAAGATGAGGACCACCGAGCTGGCGCCCAGGAGACCGAGGCCGACGGTGGCCATGCCGACGAAGGCACCGGTACGCAGGCCGATCGTCATGGCCGGGTCGCGACCCTGGGTCTCGGCGGCCGCGGCGACGCGGACGTTCGCCTTCACCGCCAGGCTCATGCCGAGGTAGCCGATGGCGGCGGAGAAGCCGGCGCCGAGCAGGAAGAAGACGGACCTGCCGATCCGTACGGTCATGTCGTCGGCCGGGAGCGCCAGCAGGACGAAGAAGGCGACGGCGGCGAAGATCCCCAGCGTGCGGAACTGCCGGGTCAGGTAGGCGTTGGCTCCTTCCTGGACCGCCTGGGCGATGCGTTGCATGTTCTCGGTCCCGCCGTCCGCTCTGAGCACCTGCTGCCGGAAGACGGCAGCCAGCACGAGGGCGACGACCGCGATGGCAGCCACCACCACGACGAGGACGAGATTGGTTCCGGCCAGCTCAGGCGTGGAACCCACGGACGCAACGTTCATACATACCTCCCGGATCGGACAGGCTCTCTGAGAACTGGCCGCAGCCTAGCCGCATGTGATCCGGGCCACATCCCTGTGCTGTCGGGGGTGGGCAGCGTGTCGCGACGGGGGCACGCGGAGGGCGCCGCCACGGGGCCGACGGGACGCGGAACAGGCCACGTCCCGGAGGACGTGGCCTGGATGACGGCGATCGGGTCGGTGGTCAGCCCGTGGGCGAGATGACCGAGTCGCGGATGACGAAGACCTTGGCCAGGCCGGTGATCCGGAAGATCTTGAGGAGCCGCTCCTGGGTGCAGACCAGCTCGAGCGAACCGTTGTGTGCACGGACCTTCTTGAGTCCGCCGACGAGGACGCCGAGGCCGGTGGAGTCGAGGAACTCGACGGCCTCGAGGTCGATGGTCAGGTCGTAGTGACCCTGTCCGACGAGCTCGGTGATCCGGTCGCGCAGGCGGGGTGCGGTGTACACGTCGATCTCTCCACCGACGGCCACCACGACACGCCCGTCCTCCTCGCGTGTGGCAAGGGTCAGATCCACGGCTTCTCCAGCTCCCCGTTACAGTGAGCGCGCGGAACCTCCGCCACGCGCAGCGTCGCCCTATCAAACCACGTCCGGGGCGGGTACGCAGGTGTGCATCACCACAGGTGTCGCGGTGAGCACCGCCTGAAGAAATGTCGGTGGGCAGTGCGACACTCCCCCGGTGTCGTCCCCCGAGTCCCCCGTCCAGCGCGAGCTGAGCGGTCTGGTCGCCCGCCTGACCGCGGGCCCGGGGCGCGCGGAGCGGCTGCAGCACCTTGAGGTGCTCCCGCCCCGCGCCGCGAGGTACGGCGACTGGCCCGACTGGGTCCCTGCCGAGGTCAGGGCGGCATACGCGGCGACCGGTGTGGACCAGCCGTGGCTGCACCAGGTGGTGGCCGCCGACGCGGCCTGGCACGGGCAGCACGTGGTGGTCGCGACCGGGACCGCGTCGGGCAAGTCGCTGGCGTACCAGCTGCCGGGGCTCTCGCGGGTCCTGACCTCGCGCGGTCGCCGCGGCGAGCGGGGGGCCGGCGTCCTGTACGTGGCACCGACGAAGGCGTTGGCGCACGACCAGCTGGCGGGGCTGCGGGGGCTGGGGCTCGACGTGCGGTTCGCCGCCCACGACGGGGACAGCTCGCCGGAGGCGCGGGAGTGGACGCGTGACTTCGGCGAGTACGTGGTCACCAACCCCGACATGCTGCACCGCTCGCTGCTGCCCGGGCACGCCCGGTGGTCTTCGTTCTTCTCGACGCTGTCGCTGGTGGTCGTCGACGAGGCGCACCACTACCGCGGGGTGTTCGGGGCGCACGTCGCCCAGGTGCTGCGGAGGCTGCGACGGGTGTGCGCGGCGTACGGCTCGTCTCCGACGTTCGTGCTGGCCTCGGCGACGGCGGCCGAGCCCGAGCTGACCGGCGAGCGGCTCACCGGGCTGCCGGTGGTGCCGCTGACCACCGACCACTCCCCTCGCGGACAGGTGTCGCTGATGCTGTGGGAGCCGCCGTTCACCTCGTACGGCGGCGAGAACGGTGCCCCAGTGCGGCGCGCCGCCTCCTCGGAGGTGGCCGACCTGCTCGCCGACCTGGTCGTCGAGGACGTGAGAACCCTGGCGTTTGTACGCTCCCGGCGCGGTGCCGAGCAGGTCGCGATGACGGCCTCGCACCTCGTGGCGGAGGTCGACCCGTCACTGGCGGGGCGGGTGGCGTCATACCGCGGGGGCTACCTGCCCGAGGAGCGGCGCGAGCTCGAGGATGCGCTGCGGCGGGGCACGTTGACGGGCCTGGCCGCCACCAACGCGCTCGAGCTCGGCATCGACATCAGTGGTCTGGACGCGGTGCTGATCGCGGGGTTCCCGGGGACGCGGGCGGCGTTCTGGCAGCAGGTGGGCCGGGCCGGGCGTGGCGCCCAGGACGCGCTCGGGGTGCTGGTGGCACGCGACGACCCGCTGGACACGTACCTGGTCTCGCACCCGGACGCGCTGATCGGTCAGCCGGTCGAGGCGACGGCGTTCGACGTGTCCAACCCGTACGTGCTGGGGCCGCACCTGTGCGCCGCGGCGCAGGAGGTGCCGCTGACGGAGGCGGACCTGCCGATGTTCGGCCCCGGCACCCGGGAGGTGGTCGACCAGCTGACGGCGGCCGGCCTGCTGCGCAAGCGGCCGCGGGGCTGGTTCTGGACGGACCGGCGCCGGGCCAGCGACCTCACCGACATCCGTGGCACCGGCGGTGCTCCGGTGCAGCTGATCCAGGGCGGGACGGGACGGGTCGTGGGCACCGTCGACGCCTCCGGCTCGCACGCGACCGTGCACGCGGGCGCGGTCTACGTGCACCGCGGCGAGACCTGGCTGGTCGACGAGCTGGACCTCGACGAGGGCGTCGCGACCATGCACCTGGCGGATCCTCCGTACACGACGTCGGCGCGCGAGGTGACCGACATCAGCATCGTGGGGGTGCGGGAGCAGGTCGACTGGGGCGGCTGCCGGCTGCACCTGGGTGAGGTGGACGTCTCCAGCCAGGTGGTCTCCTTCCTCAAGCGCCGCCGCCCGAGCGGCGAGGTGATGGCCGAGGAGCTGCTCGACCTGCCCGCGCGGACGCTGCGTACGACGGCGGTGTGGTGGACGGTCCCGGCGGACGTGGTCGCCGAGTCGGGGCTGGTGGCGGCCGACCTGCCGGGCGCGGCGCACGCGGCCGAGCACTGCTCGATCGGGCTGCTGCCGCTGTTCGCCACGTGCGACCGGTGGGACATCGGTGGCGTCTCCACGGCGGTGCACCCCGACACGGGCCAGCTGACGGTCTTCGTCCACGACGGGCACCCGGGCGGGGCGGGGTTCGCCGAGCGCGGCTTCCGGGCCGCGTACGCGTGGCTGAGCGCGACCCGCGAGGCCATCGAGGCGTGCCCGTGCCAGCAGGGCTGCCCGTCGTGCATCCAGTCGCCGAAGTGCGGCAACCAGAACAACCCGCTCGACAAGGCGGGCGCGGTCCGCCTCCTCGGGGCCCTGTTGGGGTCGGCACCAGCGCACTAATCTCAGCGACATGGTGGTCCTCGGTCTCGTCCTCGTGCTCCTGGGTGTGCTGCTCGTCCTGGCTGCCGTCTTCGTCAGCGACCCGGGCACCGGTGGCACGCTCCTCGGTTTCGACGCGACCGTGCTGGGCGCCTTCACGGTGGGCATCGTCGCGGGAGCCCTGGTCCTCCTCGGGCTGGGCCTGCTGCGCTGGGGCACCCAGCGGGGTCTCGCCCACCGCCGCGAGGTCAAGGAGTACCAGCGTCTGCAGCGCAAGCACGGCCAGCCGGTGGAGTCGTCGGAGGAGCCGCCGCCCGTGGGCTGACCCCAGCTCGCAGGCGACGTCACCGCGGTCCCGCCCGGGCTGCTGCCGGCACAGCGCCGAGTGGGCGCATCGGACCCCGTACGTCGACCTCGACGTCCACGTCGACCGTCCCCGCCTTCTCCGTGCACCGGGTCAGCCGGGCGCCGTTGCGGACCGCGACGCGGTGGGCCTGACCGCAGGGGTCGCCCCCGGCCGTCCCGTTGGCAGCGACGGCTCCCGCCAGGGCGGCGAGGTCAGCCGCCGCCTGTGCCTCGCGCTGGGCGAGGACGAGGCCACCAGCGCCGGCCAACGCCACGGCGACGAAGCAGAGCAGACCGGCCAGGGCGACGACGAGGACGGTGGCGGCGCCCCGCTCGTCGCTGCTCCGCTCCCTCGTACGCCCGGCCCTCACTGGGCCTCCTCGACCACGGCGACGGCACGCGAGGAGACGGTGACGCTGCCGAGGCTGCCCAGGACGCCGCCCGGAGGGGCGACGCGGGCGCTGGTCTCTACGACCACGTCCCCACCCTCGTGGCTGACCCCCACGGTGGCCCCGTCCGGTGCGATCCGTCGCGCCAGAGCGGTGGCACGCGACACGTCGTCGCCGCGCGCCACCACCCGTGCGGCTTCGCGTGAGGCGTCGACGACCCGGACCTGCGCAGCGCCCAGACTCACCAGCCAGACCAGCACCACGGTGAGGGCGAGCAGCAGCGGCAGCGCCACCGCCAGCTCGGCGGTGACCGCTCCGGACTCGTCGCGCCGCCGCATCAGCCGATGCCCAGCAGGCCCATGACGTGCTCGAACAGGTCACCGAGGAGCTTGTCGCCGAAGCTGCCCGAGAGCAGCTTGTAGAGCAGGGCGGCGAAACCGGCGCCCGCGGCGGTGCCGACGGCATACTCGGCGGTGGTGATGCCGCGCTCGTCGTCGCGGGCGTGGCTGCGGGCGAGGGCGGTGTGTGTCTGGTCGGGTCGTTCCTGCATGGTGTCTCCCTTCGGGCGGCGCCGGGTGCGCCGGTGGCTCCACCGTCGCGAATCGGCGGCTCGGCTGCTCGCCCCGCCGGTCCGCCGGTGGAGAACCCCGACCAGGCCGGCCTGTGGACGAACGACGGCGTACCTCACGGCGTCAGCTGCCCGAGGAGCGAGGCCACGGTGGGGACGATGCCCAGCAGCATGAACGCGGGCAGCAGGCAGACCCCGAGGGGTACCGCGGCGGCGACCCCGACGCGGCGTGCACGGTCCTCCGCGTCGGCGTGGAGGTCGCGGGCCAGGTCGTCGGCGAGACGGTCCACGGCACTGCTGACCGAGGCGCCACTGAGCTCGGCGCGTGCCAGCGTCCGCCCGAGCCGGCCCAACGCCTCGTCGTCACTGAGGAGCTGCCACGCTCGGTCCCGGTCGCCAAGTCCGGCCAGCACGACGGTCTCGGCGAGCCGGTCCGCCGCCGGCCCCGGCAGGGCACGGCAGACCGCCTGCAACCCGGCGACCGGGTCTTGGCCCGCATGGAGGGTCGCGGCGAACAGGGTCACGAGGTGGGGAAGCTCGGCCCGCGCCTGCTCACGAGCGCGCTGGACCTGACGCGGCTCCGCGGCCGCCAACGTCCGCCACGCCAGGACCGAGGCTCCCGCACCCGCCCAGACGCCGGCGCTCCCACCCACCAACCACCACACGCCGACACCGCACAAAGCACAGGCCAGACCACGCAGGCCCGCGGCCGTCGCCGGCGAGGCGGTGACGGCGGGCGCCGGCGCGGCCCCGCCGGCGGCCAGGGGGCCGGGCCCGCGGGGCGCTGGTCCGACGGCGCTCCAGGCGGCCACTCCGGCCATCAGGGCCGTGATCCACCACCACATGTCGCCCTACCGGGCCGCCCGCTCGGCGAGGAGCTCGATCCAGCCCAGCCCGGCCGCGGTCAGGATCAGGCCCGCCGCTGCGCAGAGGTTGCCGGTGGTGGTGGCGAGCAGGAAGCCGAGCGGGTCGCCGCCGCTGCCGGCACCCATGAGCAGCGCGGCGACGGGCAGGACGGCGACCATGCGCGCGGTGGCCCGGGCGGATGCCAGCTCGGACTCGACGACGCGGGCCGTACGCCGCCGCGCGTCGAGGGAGTCGCCGACACGGCGCAGCGCCGCCGCCAGGCCCTGCCCACTCTCCTGGCCGACCTGCCAGGCGGCAGCGACCAGCCGCAGCTCGGTGGCACCCGGTCGCTCGGCGAGCCGTCGCAACGCAGCGGGGACGTCGAGCCCGAGGTGGAAGGCCTCGGCGGCCTCGCGCAGCCCGGGCCAGGCCACGACCGCGCTCTCCAGCGCTGCGACAGGCGTGCGTCCTGCCACCAGCTCGCCCGCCAACGTCTCACAGCACTCCGCGACCGCCAGCGTGGTGGCGCGCTTCTCATTCCGGCGCGTGCGTACGTGCCAGGCCACCCGGGCCGCGACCGCTGCGAAGGCACCGGCCACCACCCAGAAGCCCCGCACGTGGCTGCCGAGGACCCACTGCGCGGCCGCGGCGGCTGCCGCGCCGGCCACCGCGAGCGCCGCCGTGCCGAGGTACGGCGGACGAGTCACCGCCGGTGAGGTCTCCCGGCCCGGGGGTGCAGCACCGACCTCCCCCGGGCGCGGCGACGGCCCCGGGACCAGCAGCGCGACCGCGGAAGCCGATGCCACGGCCAGCCCCCACACCACCCCGCTCACGCCGACAGCCCGAGCCTGCGCGCGAGCAGCGGCCAGCCGGGGCCCCGGTGGACGTCGGACGGTGTGAGCTCCACGGCCGTCCGCATGGCCACGAGGCCGTCCGCGCCCCGCACCGGAACCGCGACCTCCTGCACCCGCCGCAGGCCGTCCGTGCCTCGACCCACGTGCACGACCGCGTCGATCGCGGCCGCCACCTGGCTGTGCACGGCAGCCCGGCCCAGTCCGGCCGCGAGAGCCAGCGCCTCCAGACGCGCCGGGACGTCGGCCGCCGAGTTGGCGTGCACGGTGGCGCACCCGCCCGCGTGACCGGTGTTGAGTGCGGCGAGCATGTCGACGACCTCGGCCCCGCGCACCTCCCCCACCACCAGCCGGTCGGGGCGCATCCGGAGCGCCTGGCGGACCAGGGTGCGCAGGGTGATCTCGCCGGCTCCCTCGGCATTGGGGGGCCGTGCTTCCAGACCGACGACGTGCGGGTGGTCGGGCCGCAGCTCGCTGGCGTCCTCGACGAGGACGAGCCGCTCGGGGTCCGGCACCGTCGACAGGAGCGCCGAGAGCACCGTGGTCTTGCCGGTGCCGGTGCCCCCGCTGACCAGGTACGCGGCGCGCGAGGCCACCAGGTCCTTGAGGACCACCGCCCCCGCGGCCGGGAGGGCGCCTGCTGCGACCAGGCCGTCGAGGCTGAAGGCGCGGGCGCGGCCCACCCGCAGCGACACGACGGTGCCCGGGCGCGCGGTCGGGGCCAGCACCGCGTGGAACCGGGTGCCGTCGGGAAGGCGTACGTCGCAGAACGGGGTCGCGTCGTCGACCCGCCGCCCGCCCGCGGCCGCCAGACGCTGGGCGAGACGGCGTACGGCCGCGTCGTCGGCGAACCTCACCTGCGCCCGCTCGAGGCCGGAGCCCCGGTCGATCCAGACCTCGTCGGCGCCGTTGACGAGGACGTCGGTGACACCCGGCAGTCTCAGCAGCGGCTCGAGCGGGCCGGCGCCCAGCACGTCCTGCCGCAGCCGGTCGTGCACCGCGAGCACCGTCGCATCCCCGACCGGAGCCCCCGCCGCCCGCAGCGCCTCCGCGACGTGGGTGGGGGTGACCTCACGCCCGCGGGCCGCCAACCACTCACGCACCTCGTCGAGGGCGCCGGCCGACAGCGCCCCCTCCGGGGCGAGCTGGCCGGTGATCACGACACCCACGCCAGAATCTCGGTGGCCACCCGCGCCGACGCACTGCGGTGGGAGCGGACCGGCCCCAGGCCCAGGTCGACCGACTCGGTGATGCCGCGCTGGTCGCGGAGCAGGGCGCTGACCCGGCACCCGGTCGTCTCCTCCACGTCCTCGCGCGGCACGGGCCCCGGCCGCAGCACCACGCTCGCGCGTCCCACCAGGTGCCCCAACCCACCGAGCACCCGCACCGTGGAGGCGAGACCGGCGACCGTGGCGGGCGTGACCACCAGGAGGTGGTCGCAGCGCCCCAGCAGCTCCAGCGAGGCCGGGGTGAGGCGGCGGCCGGGGTCGACGACCACGAGGTCGTGGCCACGACGGGCGGCCGCCAAAGCCTCCCGGGCCGCCCCGGTGTCGACGTCGGGCCGCTCGCCCGGGCCCCACGTCAGGACGCCGAGGTCACGTACCCGCGGCAACGACTCACGCAGCGCCCGGGCTCCCAGGCGTCCGGGAGCACGCACGATCTCGGACCACCGCACCCCCTCCTCAGTCTCGAGTCCGAGCATCCGGTCGGCCCCGGAGCCCAACGGGTCGGCGTCGATCAGCAGCGTCGGCCCCCGTTGCGCGCCGACCTGCGCCAGCGCGCAGGCCAGGGTGCTCGCGCCCGCTCCTCCCGTCCCACCGATCACGCCGACGGTGCGCCCGCGTGAGGGTGGGGAGTCGACGTCGGTGAGCAGCTCGACCAACCAGGCCTGACTCGCGGGCAGCTCGGCGACGCTGTGCGCCCCCACCCCCACCGCGGCCGCAAAGACCTCCCGCTCCTGCTCGCCCACACCGACGACGTGGACCGCCTCGCGCCGCGGCGGCTGGACCCCGTGCAGGTGCGCGAGCATGTCCACGCCCAGCAGCACCACGCCGGCGCTGCTCCACGCGGCCAGCGCCTCGGCCGGTCCGGCCACGTCGGGCGTGACCCCGGCGGCCGCGGCCAGGCGACCCACCTCGTCGGCGAGCAGTGGGTCCTGGGTGATGACGACGACTCTCATGCCCTCCACCCTCACGACCGGGGGGACGCGGCGACAGAGGAGCGGCGAACTGTGGATGGATCGGCGCCTCCGGCGCGCCTGTGCACGCACTCTGGCCGCGAGGCCGGGGGCGTACGCCTACCATGGTCGGCATGTCCCGCCCTGTCGCGGCCTTCTTCGACCTGGACAAGACGATCATCGCCAAGTCCAGCACCCTTGCCTTCTCGCGCGAGTTCGCCGCGGGCGGGCTGATCACGCGCGGGGCGATGCTGCGCTCGGCGTACGCCCAGTTCGTCTTCGCCGTCGGCGGCGCCGACCACGACCAGATGGAGAAGCTGCGCGGCTTTCTCTCCGAGCTCGTCACCGGCTGGGACGTCGAGGTCGTCAAGGCGATCGTGCGCGACACCCTCACCAACACCGTCGAACCGCTGGTGTACGCCGAGGCCGTCAAGCTGATCGCGGAGCACCACGAGCAGGGCCACGACGTCGTCATCGTGTCGGCGAGCGGCGCCGAGGTCGTCGAACCGATCGGCGAGATGCTGGGGGCGGACCACGTGATCGCGACGCTGCTCGAGATCGAGGACGGCCGCTACACCGGCCGCATCGACTACTACGCGTACGCCGAGGAGAAGGCCCGCGCCGTGCAGGAGATGGCCCTCCAGCGCGGCTACGACCTGACCGAGTGCTACGCCTACAGCGACTCCGTCACCGACGTCCCGATGCTGGAGGCGGTCGGCCACCCGTACGTGGTGAACCCCGACAAGGAGCTCCGCAAGCACGCGACCACGCACGAGTGGACGGTGCTGGAGTTCTCCAAGCCCGTCGCGCTGCGGACGACCCCGGCGGCGAAGCAGACGCTCACCGCCCTCGCGGTCGGCGGTGCGCTGGCGGCCGGCGGGGTGCTGTGGGCCAGCACCCGCAAGCGTCGCCCCGACGCCTGAGCGGCCGCCGCGAACCGCTCTCCTCAGGGGCGGCAAGATGCGCCCGTGACCGGCGAAAGTCAACCCTTGAGTTGCCCCTCTGCCGGGCGTACAAAGGAGGGACAAGTCAAGAGTTTCACGTGACCCCGGTACCCACGCGGTGATCCACCCATCTTGAATGGGCGCTGCACTGTCGGGACGCTCCCGCGGCAGCAATTGTCGATGCACGCTTGGTAGCTGCAGGTGTCACGTGTTTGCGGCGGCACCTGACCCACGCGGACGGGTGCCGTCCGCGCGTCCCGATGGCGGGTGGGACTACTCCGCGGGGCGGCGCAGCGGGCTCGCCTCGGCCCCGGCCGCGTACGCCTCCGCGGCGTACATCAGCCAGGCGTGCTTGCCCTTCTGCCCGCCGTCGCGGTAGCCGACGAGGTTGGACTCGTACTGCGCGCGGAGCGCCAGGTGGCCGGCCTCGGGGACGACCAGCGACTTCGCGTCGAGTCCGGTGGTCACGAGCACGAGCCGCTCGGTGGCGCGGGCGACGACGCCGTTGTGGGAGCTGAACGGTGCGGCGGTGGCGATCTCGGCGTGCACGATCGCGGCCCGCACCAGCGCGGGGGTCGAGGCGGAGGCGGTGAGCAGCTCAGCGACCGTACGCAGGCGCTGCGCCGATTCCGCGTCGCGGGGACGGCCGAGCATCTCGGTCGGCAGCGACCCGGCGGCGACCACGCTGTGCAGCCGGGCCAGCGCCTGGAGCGGCGAGGTCAGCAGGAGCGGCGCGAGCCCGAGCATCTCGGCCGAGAGGCGGACCACGTCGGTGGCGATCTCGTCGCCCTCGCCCGCACGGACCTCGGCGAGCGTCGAGCCGGAGCCCTCGAGGACGGCGCTGGCGTGGGCCCCGCGCAGCAGCGACTCGGCGGTGGTCTCGGGCGACGTACGGCGCAGACCACGGTCGCGCAGCATCACGTCGATGCCGTCGCGGGTGGCGGCGTACGCCGACGGCACGCCCTCCAGGGAGCTCAACCAGTCCAGCGGGTCATGAGTCACGTACACAGACGCTAGTAGCCTGATCGCGATGAGTGACCAGCAGCCCGCCCAGCAGCCCGCCGCCGAGCCCGCCCGATCGTTCGGCTCGGTGGCCGAGGCGTACCACCGTGGCCGTCCGTCGTACCCGGTCGAGGCGGTCGAGTGGCTGCTCGGCGCGGAGCCGCGGATCGTGCTGGAGCTGGGCGCCGGGACCGGCAAGCTGAGCGCCGTCATGGTCGACGCCGGGCACGCCGTGCACGCCACGGAGCCGGACCCGGCGATGCTGGACGTGCTGCAGCGCGAGGTCCCCGGGTGCAGCAGCAAGCAGGCCGACGCCGAGGACGTGCCGGCCAACGACAACTCCGTCGACGTGGTCGTGGTCGCGCAGGCGTTCCACTGGTTCGACCACGAGCGGGCGCTGGCAGAGATCGCCCGGATCCTGCGGCCCGACGGCACGCTGGCGCTGGTCTGGAACTCCCCCGACCTGCGGATCCCGTGGGTGCGGCGCCTCTTCGACCTGCTCGGCCACCAGGACCAGAACACCTCCTCGGTCGAGCACGTCGTCAACTCGCCGCTGTTCGGCTTCGTGGAGGAGAGGACGTTCTCCACCTGGCAGGACGTCAACCGCGAGACCATCGTCGACCTCGCCCTGTCGCGCTCCTCGATCGCCTCGCTGGGTGCCGACGCGCGCGCCGACAAACTGGCCGAGGTCGTCGACTTCTACGACCAGTTCGGCCGCGGCATGGACGGCATGCAGGTCCCGTACCGCGTGCAGTGCTTCAAGGCGACCGTCGTCGAGCCGCTGACCAGCACGTCGACGGGCGGGATCCCGGCGGTGCAGGTCGAGTCGGACGACCGCGCGCCGGACGCCGGCGACGCCGAGCAGGAGCAGGGTTCCGCCGAGGGACCCGCCGGGCGCGGTGACGAGGGCGGCGACGACATGCTGCTCATCGACTTCCGCTGAGCCTCGACCGGCTCGACGGACGCGGCGGCGGGCACGCACTACATTCCTCCCATGGCGCGCTGGCCCTCGTTGTTCTCCCGGCGTCGGACCCACCTGGGGTCCGAGGCCGACCGGGCGACGTTCCGTACGCTGCACACCGCGTCGCTGGCCAGCCCGGCGCTGCGTGAGGGGCTGACCGAGCGCAGCGCGGAGCGGTCCGTACGGCACCTGCGCGCGCTGCTGGGCACCCCGGCGGCCGCGCTGGCCGACACCAGCGGCGTGCTCGCCTGGATCGGTGACGGCAGCCACCACGTCGAGCACCTGCCCGCCCAGGTGGCCGGGGTCGCGGAGTCCGGGAGCACCCGCGTGGTGGACCGGCGTGACCTGCCCTGCGAGGACCCGACCTGCGTGGTGCGCCAGATCGTGCTGAGCCCGCTGGTCGTGGAGGAGACCGTGGTCGGTGCCCTCGTCGCCGGCGCCCCGCACGCCACCGGCACCCTGATCCGTACGGCCGACGAGGTCGCCGCGTGGGTGTCCGGACAGCTCGAGCTCGCCAGCCTCGACGACTCCCGCACCGCCCTGATGGAGGCCGAGGTCCGAGCGCTGCGGGCCCAGATCAGCCCCCACTTCATCTACAACTCCCTCGGCGCCATCGCCAGCTTCGTACGCACCGACCCCGACCGCGCCCGCGAGCTGCTGCTGGAGTTCGCCGACTTCACCCGCTACTCCTTCCGCAGCCACGGCGAGTACACGACGCTCGCCGAGGAGCTGCGCTCGGTGGAGCGGTACCTTCTGCTCGAGCAGGCCCGCTTCGGCGACCGTCTGCAGGTGACGTTGCAGATCGCGCCCGAGGTGCTGGGCGTCGCGGTGCCGTTCCTGTGCATCCAGCCGCTCGTCGAGAACGCGGTGCGCCACGGCCTGGAGGCCTCCGCCGACAAGCCCGACGGCGCGGGGCGGCTCTCCATCATCGCCAGCGACCGCGGGCAGACCTGCGTGATCGAGGTCGAGGACGACGGAACCGGCGAGGACCCCGAGCGCGTCCGCCGCGCCCTGGCCGGTGACACCGAGCTCGACTCGGTCGGTCTCGGAAACGTCGACGCACGTCTTCGCAACGCGTTCGGCGACGACTACGGTCTTGTCGTGGAGACCGCACCGGACGCCGGCACCAAGGTGGTCGTGCGCGTGCCCAAGTTCGCCCCCGGGGTGCACGCATGACGACGACCCCGCACGGCACCGGCCTGCGCGTCCTGGCCATCGACGACGAGCGTCCCGCGCTCGACGAGATCGCCTACCTGCTGCAGCGCGACCCCCGCATCGGCGGCGTGCTGACCTGCGACTCGGCCACCGAGGCGCTGCGCACCCTGCAGAACCTCGAGGTCGACGCGGTCTTCCTCGACATCCAGATGCCCGGGCTGTCGGGCCTGGACTTGGCGCAGGTGCTCTCGCGCTTCAAGAACCCGCCGCCGGTGGTCTTCGTGACCGCCCACGACGAGCACGCCGTGGAGGCGTTCGACCTGCGGGCCGTCGACTACGTCCTCAAGCCGATCCGTGAGGAGCGCCTGGCCGAGGCGATCCGCCGCGTCGTCGAGGCCCCCACCCGGTCCCGGTCGGGCGACGTGCAGATCCCCGTCGAGCGGGCCGGGGTGACCCGCTTCGTGAACCGTTCGGACATCACCCACGTCGAGGCGCAGGGCGACTACGCCCGCCTGCACACCGCCGAGGGGTCGCACCTCGTACGCACCCCGCTCTCCACGCTCGCCGAGCAGTGGGCCGACGCCGGGTTCGTACGCATCCACCGCTCCGCCCTCGTCGCCCTGCCGCACGTGGAGGAGGTGCACAGCGAGGCCGGCCGGGTGATCGTCGTCGTCGGGGGTGCCGAGCTGCCGGTGAGCCGGCGCCACACCCGCGAGCTGCGGCAGGTCCTGACCCGCAAGCCCACCCCGTAGGGCGACGGTGAGCCAGCACGAACGCCCCGCGCGGGTCCGGGTGACCGGTCCCCCGCGCCGCCGCGCGTCCGCCCCACGGCCCCGCGCCCGGGAGATCGACTCGGGCACGGCGCTCGGTGAGGTGCTGATGCACTCGCTGCTGCGCGAGCAGCTGCTGCTGGCCGCGCGGCTGCTGGGCCTGGTGGTGCTGACCTTCGGTGGCCTGCCGCTGCTGTTCCACCTGGTGCCCTCGCTGGCGGAGGTGGAGGTGCTGCGGGTGCCGCTGGCGTGGCTCCTGCTGGGCTTCCTGGCGTACCCGTGGTTGGTGCTGCTCGGTCTGGTGTACGTCCGCTCCGCCGAGGCCAACGAGCGTGACTTCGCCGACCTGGTCACTGACGACGACCCGCTCGAGGCGCTCGACGACCCGCGGGGGGCCCCGTGAGCCCCACCGCCTGGGCCGCGGTCGTCGCGGTCGTGCTGGTGACGCTGACGACGCTGGCGATCGGCACGTACGGCCTGCGCCTCTCGCGCACCACCAGCGACTTCTTCGTCGCCTCCCGCACGGTGGGTCCACGCCTCAACGCCACCGCGATCGCGGGCGAGTACCTCTCGGCGGCCTCGTTCCTGGGGATCGCCGGGCTGGTGCTGGTCTTCGGCGCCGACATGCTCTGGTACCCGGTCGGCTGGACCGCCGGCTACCTGGTGCTGCTGGTGCTGGTGGCCGCGCCGCTGCGCCGCAGCGGGGCGTACACCCTGCCCGACTTCGCCGAGGCCCGGCTGGAGTCCCGGCAGGTCCGCACCCTGTGCTCGCTGCTCGTCGTCGGCATCGGCTGGCTGTACCTCCTGCCGCAGTTCCAGGGCGCCGGGCTGACGCTGGCCTCGGTGACCGGCGCGCCGACGTGGCTCGGCTCGGTCGTGGTCGCGGTCGTCGTGCTGGTCGCGGTCGGCTCGGGCGGCATGCGGTCGATCACGTTCGTCCAGGCGTTCCAGTACTGGATCAAGCTGACCGCCCTGCTCGTGCCGCTGTTCGTGCTCCTGGCGGTGTGGGCCGCGGACGGGGCGCCGCACCCCGCACAGGCCGCCCCCGACGGCGCCGCCTGGTCGTTGCCGATCGGCGAGGGCGGCGTGAAGGGCCTGTACACGACGTACTCACTGATGGTGGCCACGTTCCTGGGCACGATGGGGCTGCCGCACGTGGTGGTCCGCTTCTACACGAACCCCGACGGGCGGGCCGCGCGGCGGACCACGGTCGTGGTGCTCGCGCTGCTGGGCGTCTTCTACCTGCTGCCGCCGGTGTACGCGGTCCTGGGTCGTCTGTACGCCGGTGGTCTGCGCGGCGACGACGCCAACGTGCTCGTCCTCGAGCTGCCCGGGCTGATGGTCCCCGGGGGGATCGGGACCGTCCTGACGGGCCTGTTGACCGCGGGCGCGTTCGCCGCGTTCCTCTCGACCAGCTCGGGGCTCGTGGTCGCCGTCTCGGGCGTGCTCAGCCAGGACGTGACGGGTCGACTCGTACGGCGCGGCGGCGGGGCGGTCGACGGCGTGCTCGCCTTCCGCGTCGCGGTCGTGGTCTCGGTGGTGGTGCCGTTCACGGCGTCGCTGGCCGCCCTCGACGTCGACGTGGCCCGTACGGTCGGGCTGGCGTTCGCGGTCGCGGCCTCGACGTTCTGCCCGCTGCTGGTGCTGGGGATCTGGTGGCGGCGGCTGACCCCGGTGGGGGCCGCGGCCGGACTGGTGGTCGGCGGCCTCGGCTCTGGCTTCGCGGTGGCGTGGACCCTGCTCGGCGATGACACCGGCAGCTGGTGGTCGGTCCTGCTGGCCCAGCCGGCCGCGTGGAGCATGCCCGCCGCGATGCTGACCATGGTCGTCGTCTCCCGCCTCTCCCCCTCCCGGGTGCCGGTCGGCGCGGACCGCTTCATGGTGCGCCTGCACACGCCCGAGAGCATCGACCTGAAGCGCTGACTGGTCGCAACGTGCTGCGCCCCGGTCGCCCTGACGACCGCATCGCAGCACGTCCCGGAGGCCTCGGGCAGCGAGGGCAGGCAGCGACCTCAGGCAGCGACGGCCAGCCGGTACCCCCGCTTGACCACGGTCAGGACCGCCCGGGTGCCGATCGCCGCCCGCAGCCGCGCCACCGCCATCTCCACGGCGTGCTCCGAGCCCGCCTGACCGCTGGGCAGCGCGGCGAGGAGCGCCTGGCGGGAGACCACGTGGCCGGGGTTGACCAGCAGGCAGGACAGCACCGCCGCCGGTGCCGGCGAGAGCGGAACCTCCACCCCGTCGGCCAGCACCCGGTCGGAGTGCACCAGCAGCTGGCGGCCGTCGGCGAGCAGGATCTCCAGCCCGTCGCGCCGCGAGGGCAGCTCGAGCTCCAGCATCCGCACCATCGGCGCCAGCCGGGAGCGTTCGGGGAAGAGCGTCGGCACGCCCCACATCTCGAACGCCGCCGCGGTCACCGGCCCCACGCAGGCGGCGACCACCGCCGACTGGAACGCGGCGATCACGTCGTCGCGCCGTCCCGTCGCGACGCTGGCGTCCATGAGCGCGGCCACCGCGGGCGCCGAGGTGAAGGTGACGGCATCCAGCGCCCGGTCGGCGATCAGGTCGACGAGCCGGAACATCGGCGTCGGGTCCTCCGCGCTCGCCACCCGGTACACCGGCACCGTGGTCACCTCGGCCCCCTGGCGGCGCAGCGCGTGCGCGGCCATCGACAGCGACTGGCCGTGCTCCTGCACGACGATCCGTACGCCGGACAGGTCGCGTCCGCGCAGGTGCGCGAGCACGTCCTCGAAGCACTCCGACTCCGGCGCCCACAGCTCGCGCAGCCCGTTGCGGCGCAGCACGCCGACGCTCTTCGGCCCGCGGGCCAGGATCTCGGCGTCGGCCAGGTGCGCGACGAGCCTCTCGCCGATCCCCCAGCGCTGCGCGGCGTCCAACCAGACCTTCATCCCGATGCCGGTGGTGGCCAGGAAGACGTCGACGCGGCGGGCCAGGACCTGCTCGGTGGCGGCCCGCAGCTCAGCGTCGTCGATGTGGTTGGGCTCGGTCGACAGCGCCGCGCCCCACTCCACGTCGGCGCCGCGGCGGGTGAGCATGCCGATCTGCTCGTCGACCTTGCGAGCGGCGGTGACGCCGATCCGGAACCCCGTGAGCGGTCGCGCCTCGTCGATCGCCGCACTCATCCGGCCTCCCGCGCCAGGTCGTCCACCAGGTCGTCCACCAGGTCGTCCAGCGGGGCCGGCACGCGTACCGGACCGACCAGCACGCTACCCGCGACGACGGCGACATCGTACGAGTCGACCGCCGCTGAGACGTCGTCGAGGCAGCGGCCGGTCCTCAGGTCGAAGGCCTGCTTGTACATCGGCGAGGAGACCACGGGCACCTCGCCCCGGGTGCCGACGATGCCCCGCGAGAGGACGGAGGCGCCGGAGAACGGGTCCACGTTGCCGAGCGCGAAGACCTCGTCGGCGTGCGTACGGAACACCGCGACCCCGACGCCGTGGACCAGCGCCGCGACGCCCGTCTCGGGTGCGATGGCAGTCAGCTCGCAGACCGGCTCGAAGCCGACGAGGTCGGGGCTCACCGGGCCGGTCACCGGGCCGCTCACCGGGGCGCCCCGACCGGGATGCGGGCGCCGAGCTCGACGGTCGCCGGCTGGATCTGGTCGCGCTCGGTGGTGAACGCGATCGCCGGGTCGGGGGTGCCGGGCGCGTTGACGAAGGAGGTGAAGCGGGCGAGCTTCTCAGGGTCCTCGAGCGTGGCCTGCCACTCGTCGACGTAGCTGCCGACATGGCGCGCCATCTCCGCCTCCAGCTCGGCCCCGAGCCCCAGGGCGTCGTCGACCACGACCTCGCGGACCCGATCCAGCCCGCCGTCGAGGCGGTCGATCCAGGTCGAGGTCCGCTGCAGCCGGTCGGCCGTCCGGACGTAGTACATGAGGAACCGGTCGAGGTAGGAGACCAGCGTCCCCGTGTCGAGGTCGCCGGCGAGCAGCACCGCGTGCGCGGGCACCGCGCCCCCGTTGCCACCGACGTACAGGTTCCAGCCCTTCTCGGTGGCGATGACACCGAAGTCCTTGCCGCGGGCCTCGGCGCACTCCCGCGCGCACCCCGACACCCCGCCCTTCAGCTTGTGCGGGCTGCGCAGACCGCGGTAGCGCAGCTCGAGCGCGATCGCGAGACCGACACTGTCCTGGACCCCGTACCGGCACCACGTGGAGCCGACGCACGACTTCACCGTGCGCAGCGACTTGCCGTACGCGTGGCCGGACTCGAAGCCCGCGTCGACCAGCCGGCGCCAGATGGTCGGCAGCTGCTCGACGCGGGCGCCGAACAGGTCGATCCGCTGGCCGCCGGTGATCTTCGTGTACAGCCCGAAGTCGCGGGCCACCTCGCCGATCACGATGAGCTTGTCGGGGGTGATCTCGCCGCCGGGGATGCGCGGCACCACCGAGTACGTGCCGTTGCGCTGGATGTTGGCCAGGTACGCGTCGTTGGTGTCCTGGAGCTTGGCGGTGCCGGACTCCAGCACGTGACCGTTGAACTGGCTGGCCAGGATGCTCGCCACCACCGGCTTGCAGACGTCGCACCCGCGACCGCCGCGACCGTGCGCCTCCAGGAGGTCGTCGAAGCGCCGGTAGCCGTGCACGGAGACGAGGTCGAACAGCTCCTGACGGGTGTGGCCGAAGTGCTCGCACAGGCTCCGGTCGACGGTCTGGCCGGTGGCCGCGAAGTGCTCCTCGACCAGGTTCTTGACGACCGAGAAGCAGGAGCCGCAGGTCCCCCCGGCGCGGGTGCACGCCTTGACGCACGCGGCATCGGCGCAGGCGTGGCCCTCGCTGGTCGAGCCTGTCGAGACCCCCGACACCGCGGCCAGGATCTGTCCCTTGGTGACGTCGTTGCACGAGCACACCTGCGCCTCGTCGGGCATGCCCACGCCAGCGGGGGCCCCGTCGGAGCCGGGCAGGATCAGCTGTTCGGGGTTGTCGGGCAGCGCCATGCCGGAGGAGACCATCGGCCTCAGCACCCCGTACGCGCTGGCGTCGCCGACGAGGATGCCGCCCAGCAGCCGGTAGGTGCCGTCGTCGGCCTCCCCGACGACGAGCTTCTTGTACACCCCCGCCACGGCGTCGGCGTACGTCAGCTCGAGCGCGTCGGGGGTCGTCGCGAACGCGTCGCCGAAGCTGGCCACGTCGACGCCGAGCAGCTTGAGCTTGGTGGACATGTCGGCGCCGGTGAAGGCGGCGGCGCCGTCGAGCAGGGCGTCCACGACGACCTCGGCCATCGTGTAGCCGGGCGCCACCAGGCCGTACATCGTGCCCCCCGGGGCGGCGCACTCCCCGATCGCGAAGACCGCCGGGTCGGCCGTACGGCACTGCTCGTCGACCAGGATGCCGCCGCGCTCGGCGACGGGGAGGTCGCACTCGCGGGCCAGGGCGTCGCGGGGGCGGATGCCGGCGGAGAAGACGACGACCTGGGCGTCGATCGTGGTGGTCGCGGCCCCCTCCTCGGTGCCGGCGGGACGGTACCGCAGGCCGGTCACGACCCCTCCGGCGCCGGGCTCGCCGTCGCCCTCGATCGCCTCGGTCAGCACCCCGGCGTGCACGCTGACCCCGAGACCCTCGATGTGGCGCACCAGCGTCTGGCCGGCCGCCTCGTCGAGCTGCACCGGCATCAGGCGCGGAGCCATCTCCACGACGTGGGTGCTCAGGCCCAGCTGCACCAGGGCGTTGGCCGCCTCCAGCCCGAGCAGGCCGCCGCCGATGACGATGCCGGAGGTGGCACCCGCGCTGGCGGCCCGGATCGCCTCGAGGTCGTCGATGGTGCGGTACGTGAAGCAGCCGGCCAGGCCCCGTCCCGGCACCGGAGGCACGAAGGGGGCCGCCCCGGTGGCGAGCACCAGCACGTCGTAGCCGAGCACCTCGACGGTGCCGGGACTGCCCAGCGGCTCCTCGACCGCGGCGACGGCCGGGGACACGAACGTCACGGTGCGGGCTCCCCGGTCGACCTCGGTGACGGCCGCGTCCAGGACGAGCCGCACCCGCGGGTCCTGGTACGCGCCGCCGGGCAGCAGGGAGAGGGCCTCGGTGCCGTCGGCGAACCAGCTGGTCAGGGCGACGCGATCGTACGCGGCGTGCGTCTCCTCACCGATGACGACCACGTCGTGGGTCTGCGTGAGACCTCGCTCGACGGCGGCCTGGACGAAGCGGTGGCCGACCATGCCATGGCCGACGACGACGATCCGGGGGCGTGTGGGAGTCATGTCGACGACGCTAGGAACGCCCCGTTGACTCTGGTGTCGCGCAATGTTTCGGGGAGGAAAACCCTCCCTCATCCGCTCACGGCCCACGCTCGGCCGACCACCCATGCGCCACAGCGCAGGCAGTTCGCGAGCGCCACCGAGCCACCACGCCCAGAGGGTGGCGGCGGGGCTGCGAACTGCCTGCCGGGCTGCGCCCCGGGAGCCTCACACGGAGACAGGAGCGAGCAGGCGCTCCACCGCCGGGCGGCACCCGCCGCAACCGGTCGTCGCCCGGGTCCGCTCCCGGGCGACCTCGAAGGAGCCGCACGCGCGGACCTCGCCGGCGCTCACCCCCGCGCAGGCGCACACCTCGGCGGAGTCGGGCAGCACCAGCGGTGCGTCGGTCGCCTCGGGCATCAGCAGCGCCCCCGGCTCACCGGGCCCGAGCACGGTGCCGCGGTCGTACAACTGGGTGATGAGCCCGATCCGCGACAGGTCGCCGACCAGCGCCGCCGCCACGATCCGCCCGCCGTCGACGACCAACCGGCGGTGCGAGCCGACGAGCGGGTTGGCCACCTCGACTACCTCGCCGGCGGTGCGCAGCGGGTCGCCGAGCACGGCGACGTCCAGGCCGGTCGCGCGCAGGCGCGCCACCGAGCGGCGCCCGTCGTACCGCGCCGTCCCGCCGCACAGCACGTCGGCCAGCACGCCCGCCTGCTCCCAGGCCGGCGGCACGAATCCGGTGACCCGGTCGCGGTGGCTGGCGCAGTCGCCGATGGCGTGCACCGACGGGTCGGTGACCGAGGCGAGCGTGGAGTCCACCACGATCCCGCGGCGGACCATGAGCCCCGCACGACGGGCCAGGGCCGTGGACGGTCGGCCGCCGGCGGCCAGCACGACCAGGTCGGTGGCCAGCGTGTACCCGTTGTCCAGGCGCAGGCCGTCGTCGTCGAGCCGTACGGCCCGGGCGCCGGTGTAGACCTCGGTGCCGAGCTGCCGCAGGGTCCGGGCGAGCACCGCGCCGGCGGCCGGGGCGACCTGGCTGGCCAGCAGGTGCGAGGCCCCCTCGACGACCTCCGTACGCATCCCGCGTGCCACCAGTGCCCGCGCCACCTGCAGGCCGAGCAGGCCACCGCCCACGACCACGGCCCGCTGCCCCGGTACGACGGCCGCGTCCAGTCCCCCGCAGTCGGCCAGCGAACGGAACGCGTGCACCCGCGGGTGCAGCGTGCCGTCGAGGCGGACCAGCCCGCGCACGGGCGGCAGGGTCGGGATGGAGCCGGTCGCCAGGACGAGCCGGTCGTACCCGATGCGCTCACCGTCGACGAGCATCACCTCGCGGGCGCCGCGGTCGACCTCCAGGACGCGAGCCCCCAGCCGGAGCGTGACCCCGTGCTCGGCGAACCACTGCGGCGAGCGCAGGGTCAGCGCGGACGGGTCGTGGGTCCCCTCGAGCACCGCGGAGAGCAGGATCCGGTTGTACGGCGCCACCGGTTCGTCGGCGAGCACCGTGACGCGGGTGCCATCGTACCCGCGCGCCAGCAGCTCCTCGACGAGCCGTACGGCGGCCATCCCGCCGCCGACCACGACGATCCTCACGGGGTCCACCTCACCCTGTGCCTGCTCATGCCGGGGTCACCTCGACCGCGCACACCTTGAACTCCGGCATTCGCGACGCCGGGTCGAGGGCGTCGTTGGTGAGTCGGTTGACCCCGACCCAGTGGAACGGCACGAAGACGGTGTCGGGCCGCACCGTTCCCACGACCCGCGCGGGTGCGACCATCCGTCCGCGGCGGGTGCGCAGCCGTACGGGCTCGCCGTCGGCCACGCCGAGCCGGCCCGCCAGCAGCGGGTGCATCTCCACGAAGGCGCCGGTGTCGGGCAGCGAGCGCACCCGACGCGTCTGCGCGCCCGACTGGTACTGGGCCAGCACGCGGCCGGTGGTCAGGTGCACCGGGTACTCCGCGCACGGCTGCTCGGCCGCACCCCGGTGCTCCACGACCAGCATCCGGGCGCGGCCGTCGGGGTGGGCGAAGGTGTCGGCGAAGAGGCGCTCACCACCCCAGAAGACGCCCTGCTCGGCGCGGATCCGGTCGTAGGTGATGGCCGAGTAGTCGGCCGGACCGCCCGCCGAGGCCCGTCCGAGCTCGGCGAACACTGCCTCGGGGTCGCGCTCGAACGGCACCGGCGCGCCGAGCCGCTCGGCCAGGTCGACGAGCAGGTCGAGGTCGCTGCGCACCCCCGCCGGAGGCCGTACGGCCCGCTGGCGCAGGATGACGCGGCCCTCCAGGTTGGTCATCGTCCCGGTCTCCTCGGCCCACTGGGTCACCGGCAGCACGACGTCGGCCATCGCGGCCGTCTCCGACATGACGACGTCGGCGACCACGAGCAGGTCGAGCGACTCCAGGCGGGCACGCACGTGGTCGGCGTTGGGGGCGCTGACCACGATGTTGGAGCCCAGGACGAGCATCGCGGAGGGGCCCTCAGTGGTGCCCAGCGCGTCGAGCAGCTCGTACGCGGAGCGCCCCGGCCCGGGCAGGGAGTCGGGGTCCACTCCCCACACCGAGGCCACGTGCGCGCGGGCGGCGGGGTCGTCGATGCGTCGGTAGCCGGGCAGCTGGTCGGCCTTCTGCCCGTGCTCCCGGCCGCCCTGCCCGTTGCCCTGGCCGGTGAGACAGCCGTACCCGGCACCGGGCCGGCCCACCATGCCCAGCGCGAGGGTCACGTTGATCCACGCCAGCACCGTGTCGGAGCCCGTGGAGTGCTGCTCCGCGCCACGGGCGGTCAGCGCCATCACCCGGCCAGCCCCGGCGAGCAGGTCCGCGAGCGCGCGCACCTCGTCGGCGGCGACCCCGGTGACACGCTCGACCCGCTCGGGCCACCAGGCGGCGGCCGACTCGCGCACCTGCTCCCACCCGGTCGTCCGGGCCGCCAGATAGTCCTCGTCGACGGCCCCTGCCGCGACCAGCAGGTGCAGCACGCCGAGGGCGAGCGCGAGGTCGGTGCCGGGCACCGGCTGGACGAGGACGTCGGCACGCTCCGCGGTCGGGGTGCGCCGCGGGTCGACGACCACGACCTTCCCCCCGCGTGCCCGCAGGCGGTCGAGGTGCCGGGCCGCGGGCGGCATCGTCTCGGCGAGGTTGGAGCCGACGAGGACGAGCACGTCGGTCTCCTCGACGTCGGCCAGCGGGAACGGCAGCCCGCGGTCCAGCCCGAACGCGCGGATCCCCGCCGAGGCGGCCGACGACATGCACCAGCGGCCGTTGTAGTCGATCTGCGAGGTGCCCAGGGCGACGCGGGCGAACTTCCCCAGCGTGTACGCCTTCTCGTTGGTCAGGCCGCCGCCACCGAAGACGGCCACCGCGTCGGCGCCCCGCTCGGCGCGCACGGCCCGCAACCCCTCAGCGACCAGGTCGAGGGCCTCGTCCCAGGACAGCGGAGACCACTCGCCGGTCTCCCGGTCCCGGCGCAGCGGGGTGGTGAGCCGCTCGCGGCTGCCGTACAGCCCGGCGGCGTTCCAGCCCTTGCGGCACAGCCCGCCCTCGTTGACCTCGAACTCCTCCCACGCCTCGACCACCGGCGTACGGCTGCCGCGCAGCCGCATCCCGCACTGCAGCGAGCAGTAGGGGCAGTGCGTCTCGGTGGCACCCGAGGAGGAGACCGGTGCCGGGCGCACCTCAGATCCCGGCACGGGCGAGGCCCCGGACGTGCTGGACGCGGCGCAGGAAGACGCCCCACGTCACGGCCGCGCAGAGCAGGTAGTAGGCCGTGAAGATCGCGAACGCCCCCCGCGTCGCCGACAACGGGTCGGCGACCCACGGGGCGGAGAACGCCAGCGGGACCAGGAAGCCGCCCATCGCGCCCACCGCGCCGATGATCCCGAGCGCCGCCGAGGACTGCCGGGTCGCGGCGGCCAGGGCCTCGGCCCGCTCGCGGGTGCCGGGGGTGGTGGCGCGCTCGGCGCGCACCCGCCAGATCGAGGGGATCATCTTGTACGTGGAGCCGTTGCCGATGCCGGTGGCGGCGAAGATGCACAGGAAGAACCCGAGGAACAGCCCGAACCACTCCGCGTTGGCCGAGGCCACCACCGGGTCCGCGGTCGGGTTGGGGGTCAGCTGGGTGAGGACCCACAGCACCCCGAGGGTGCATGCCACCATCGCCACGAACGCGCCGAGCGTGACCCGCGCACCCCCGAGCCGGTCGGCGAGCCAGCCGCCGAACGGACGGGTGAGGGAGCCGACGCCAGCGCCGAGGAAGGCGTAGTAGGCGAAGTAGATGCCGGTGCCGAGCGGGGCGGGCTCGGGCACCCAGAAGTTGAGCTTGATCAGCAGCGGCATCGCGGCGGAGTAGCCGATGAAGGAGCCGAAGGTGCCGATGTAGAGCAGGGACATCACCCACGTCTCGCGCTGGCGCACCACCTGGGCCTGCTCGCCGCGGGGCGCGTTGGTGGCGGTGGTGAGGTTGTCCATCCACAGCCACGCCGCAAGGGTGGCGAGGATCGCGAGCCCGGCGTACAGCCAGGCGGCCCGCTCGAGGTGGACCCCGGCACCGGACGCCTTGACCAGCCCGAAGATGCCGGCGCCGCCGACCACGACGGGCAGCAGCAGCTGGATGAGCGCGACGCCGAGGTTGCCGCCGGCGGCGTTGAGGCCGAGCGCCGCACCCTTGCGGTCGGCGGGGTAGAAGAAGTTGATGTTGGCCATCGACGAGGCGAAGTTGCCGCCGCCGACGCCCGCGGTGGCCGCGATCAGGCAGAAGACCCAGTACGGCGTGGCCGGGTTCTGCACGGCGAGGGCGAACAGCACCGTCGGCACGAGCAGCAGGGCGGCGCTGGCGATGGTCCAGTTGCGCCCGCCGAAGCGCGGCACGGCGAAGGTGTACGGCAGCCGCAGCAGCGAGCCGACGAGGTTGGGCAGGGCCACCAGCAGGAACAGCTGCTGGGCGCTGAACTCGAACCCCTGGGCCAGCAGGAACGCCGACGAGACGCTCCAGATCAGCCACACCGAGAAGCCGACGTGCTCGGCGAAGATCGACCAGATGAGGTTGCGGCGGGCGACCGCGCGGCCCGTGGCCTCCCAGAACTCCGGGTCCTCGGGTCGCCAGTCGGTGATCCAGCGGCGGGTACGGCGGGGCGTGGTGGTCGTGCTCATGGGGGCCTCCAGCGGGTCGGGCGTGGCCCCAGCCTCCGACCGGCGTGTGTCACCTCCCGCGTCACGCCGTGGCCTTCGGGTCAACTTCTCCTCACGGCCTCACACCGGCCGGCCGCCTGAGCGACGACCGGGCGAAGGCGGACCAACGGGTCAGCGCGTTCCTGGGGTCCGGGTGGACGGGGGTGGCTGCCGACCGCTTCGCCGACGCGTGGGAGGACTGGAAGGTCGCGGCCGACCAGGTCCGGGACGGGCTCACCTCCATGTCGGAGCTGGTCCGGGCCGTCCACGACGACCTCGTTCGGCAGGACGACGCCTCCCAGGCCCGGGTCGACGCGGTCTCCGCGCGCATCGTGGACAGGCTCGGCTGATGGCGGCCGGCGGCAACGCGTACTCGATCCAGCCCGACGAGCTCGACGGCGTGATCACCGACCTCGAGCGGTGCGAGGCGGCCCTGGACGCCATGCTCGAGGACCTGGAGCGGGACATGAGGTCCCTGCACTCCGTGTGGGAGGGTCTCAGCGCCCAGGCCCAGCGCGAGGCCCAGGAGGAGTGGCAGCTCGGCATGCGGGCCATGCGCGCCTCGCTGGCCGAGCTCCGCTCCGCCGGTCGCAGCGCGCACGGCAACTACACGAAGGTCATCACAGACAACCTCGGCCTGTGGCAGGGGCTCGCATGACGAGGATCGATCCCGACGAGGTCCTCAAGGCAGCCGACCACTTCGCCGACGCCAACGGGGCGGCGGCCGTCGCGTACGGCACCCTCAAGGGCTGGATCGCCAGCTCGGGGAACATGGCCGGTGACGACAAGACCTCCGAGGACTTCGCCGGGCAGTACGACACCGCGGCCAAGGACGCCATGCACGCTGCCGCGGAGATGGTCGACGCCCTGGCTGGCATGGCGCGGCTGGTCTACCTGACCGCCGGCAACCACTCCAACGCCAACCTGGCGTCGGTCTACAGCGCCAACCCGCCCGAGCTCAACGCCTGCGTGCCTCCCGACACCACCGTCTCGGTCACGCCCTACACACCGCCCAGCTCGGTGGGTGGCGACGACCCCAACACCCCCGACCTGTGGGACAAGATCACCGACTACCTGGAGGGGTACACGTGGCCGGGCGCCGACGTGGACACGCTCCGCTCGGTCGGCGACGCGTGGAAGAAGTTCCAGACCACCATCACCGAGTCCGTGCTCCCCCACATCGACTCGGCGCTGTCCGTGCTGCGTCAGCAGGACTCGGCGGACATCGACACCGCGATCGGCGTGATCAGCAACCTCAAGCTCGAGGTGGACGAGCTGGGCCACCACGTGGGCGAGCTGGGCTCCGCGTGCCGCGGCTACGCCGATCAGGTGGAGGCCGTGCGCGAGACGGTCAAGGACATCCTGAAGGACCTCGCCATCGAGGTCGGCATCACGGCCGTGGTGGCGGGCGGCCTCGCCTTCTTCACCGCCGGCATCAGCGCGGGTGGCGGCACGGCCATCGCAGGATGGCGCCTCGCCTCGGCGGGACGCAAGGTCGTCAAGGCGTTCTCCGCGATGAAGGCCGCGGTGAAGGTCGGCGCGGTGGCCAAGATCGTCACCGCGGGGCGGAAGATCCCCTTCCTGGCCAAGCGGTTCAGACGGGTCAGCGACGCCGCCAACGCGGCCAAGCACAGCAAGTACGTCGAGCAGCTGCGCAAGGCGATGGGCAAGCCGACGGGCGGCAAGTGGCACAGCCAGAAGGCGGAGGACAAGATCCGCGAGCTGGAGAAGTGGCTCAAGAACAACCCCAAGGCCACGCCCGGGGACCGGGCCGCTGCGGAGAACGTCATCCGTGACATGCAGGATGCACTGAACGGCAACTGAGGAGCACCACCGATGCAGTACCTGGACGAGTTCACCCGCGCCCTCTACACGGCCGTGCCGGAACTCCCCGCGGCGATGCGCGACGAGGGCGAGCAGGCCGAGCCGGACCACGACATCCCGACGTCGTGGCTCGGCTACCTGGGGGGAGCGTTGGCCACCGTGCTGCCCCGTCTGTCCCCCGAGGCCGCCGGGCAGGCCTTCACCGTGATCGAGCGTTACCTCACGCGTGCCGACGACGCCCTGAGCACCGGGATCGCCACCGGTCTGCTCGAGTCCTTGGCGAACGCCGTCTCCCGCGGCCGCCTGGAGGCCCCGCTGCTGGCCGGGGTGCTCCGACCGGCCAGCCGCCAGTACATCGACGCCTGGGACGAACTGACGCTCGGCCGGTCCTCCCTGGAGTCCGAGTGAGCGACGCTCCCGACCCGCAGGACGACGTGAAGTTCAAGGCGTACCTGGCCCAGGCCCTGCAGAACCTCCCCCGCGACGCGGAGGGCCAGGACCTGCGGCGCGCGGTCTCCGCGTACGTCGAGGGACGTGCCTCGCTCAGCGAGGTCGCGAGCACACCGTCCGTGGCCACGCTCATCGAGCGCGGGCTGGCCGCGTTCGACACTGCGTGGTCGGAGATGTCGCCCGCCGATCGTGGCGAGGCCATCGAGGCGGGGGCGGATGTCGTGCGGAGCATCGAGCTGCCCCGCTGACCCCGTCTGGCCGTTCCAGCCTCGAGTGACGACCAGACCGGCGACCGCTCGTCGTACCAGAGCAACCGCTTGGCGCGTGCTGGGCGCCACCCGGCGACGGCTGCGACCGTGACTCTCGCCACACCGTTCCGGCTGCTGCCACGGTGACAGAGGTCACACCTGCGTGGCCCTGTCCGGAAAGGAGCAACCGGTGACTACATCAAGCCACGACCAGGCCGACCGTCACGATCCGGTGTACGACGAGCTCTCGGCCAAGCCCGAGTTCGCACGCCTGCGCCACCTGTACCGCCGATTCATCATCCCCGCGACCGTCGTCTTCATGGGCTGGTACGCGCTCTACGTCGTGATGTCGATGTTCGCGCCGGGGTTCATGAACCACAAGCTCGTGGGCCACATCAACGTGGCGCTCGTCTTCGGGCTCCTGCAGTTCGTGAGCACGTTCGTGATCGCCGCTCTCTACAGCCAGTACTCCAACAAGCACCTCGACCCGCTGGCCCGCCAGCTCACCGAGGAGTACGACTCGCGACGGGCCGGAGGCAACTGACATGGACGGCAACCAGATCCTCACCACGGTCCTCTTCCTCGCGGTGGTCGCCCTGACCATCGTGGTGACGCTGCGGGCCAGCAAGCAGACCTCCGGGGCGGCCGACTACTACGCCGGCGGCCGCGGGTTCTCGGGCTTCCAGAACGGCCTGGCCATCGGCGGCGACTACATGTCGGCGGCCTCGTTCCTCGGCATCACCGGTGCCATCGCGCTCTACGGCTACGACGGCTTCCTGTACTCGATCGGCTTCCTGGTGGCGTGGCTGGTGGCCCTGCTGCTGGTCGCCGAGGTCCTGCGCAACTCCGGCCGCTACACGATGGCCGACCAGCTGGCCTACCGCATGCGGCAGCGCCCGGTCCGTACGGCCGCCGCCGTCTCGACCGTGGTCGTCTCGATCTTCTACCTGCTGGCCCAGATGGTCGGCGCGGGCGCCCTGGTGGCCCTGCTGCTGGGCATCGACTCCGGCACGGTCAAGAACATCACCATCTTCATTGTCGGCCTGCTGATGATCTTCTACGTCACCGTCGGCGGCATGAAGGGCACGACGTACGTCCAGATGATCAAGGCCGTGCTGCTGATGCTCGGTTCCGCGCTGATCGTGGCCCTGGTGCTGATCAAGTTCAACTTCAACATCTCCGACCTGCTCGGTACCGCCGCGACCAACTCCGGCTCCGGCGAGGCGTTCCTGCAGCCGGGCCTGAAGTACGGCGCCACGCTGACCAGCAAGATCGACTTCATCTCGCTGGGCATCGCACTGGTGCTGGGCACCGCGGGCCTCCCGCACATCCTGATCCGCTTCTACACGACCCCGACCAGCCGCGACGCGCGCAAGTCGGTGCTGTGGGCGATCGGCCTGATCGGCACCTTCTACCTGTTCACGCTGGTCCTCGGCTTCGGCGCCGCGGCCCTGCTGAAGAAGACCGACTTCGACGCGGCCGGCAACCTGGCGGCACCGAAGCTGGCCGAGGTCGTCGGCGGCGGCATCGGCTCCACGGGAGGCGCCATCCTCCTGGCCCTGATCGCGGCGGTCGCGTTCGCCACGATCCTCGCGGTGGTCGCGGGCCTCACCCTGACCTCGTCGATGTCGGTGGCGCACGACCTGTACAACTCGGTCTTCCGGCACGGGGAGGCCACCGAGGCCGAGGAGCTGAAGGTCAGCCGGATCGCGGCCGGCGTCATCGGCCTGGTCTCGATCCTGCTGGCGATCCCGGCGCAGAGCCTCAACATCGCCTTCCTGGTGGCCCTCGCGTTCGCGGTCGCCGCGTCGGCGAACCTGCCGGCGATCCTGATGAACATGTTCTGGCGGCGGTTCAACACCCGCGGCGCGACGTGGAGCATCTACGGCGGCCTGATCCTCGCCGTCGGGCTGGTGGCCTTCTCGCCCGTCATGTCGGGGGCGGAGACGTCGCTCTTCCCGAACGTCGACTTCGCGTGGTTCCCGCTGGCCAACCCGGGCATCGTCTCCATCCCGGGCGGCTTCCTGCTGGGCATCATCGGCACGCTGACCTCGCACGAGCCGGCTGCCGAGGAGCGGTACACCGAGCTCGAGGTCCGCGCCCTGACCGGCGCGGGCGCCGAGGGTGCCGTCCAGCACTGATCGACCCAGGACGCACGAAGACCCCGGGCCCTTCCCCCGAAGGGACCCGGGGTCTTCGTCGTCGAAGGGCCGCCCCGCTCACCCCTGTGGAGCGGCGGCCCGGCGTCGAGCCTGCCAGCCGTACCGCCGCACCCGCCTGAGCAGCGGTACTCAGATCGCGACGACCGGACGCCGGGGACCGTTCGTCGCACCATCGGAACCGTTGGGCCGCACCCTTCTGGTGGCCGCCCTGTGACGCGGAATACGGTGGGCGTGACGTACGACACTCAGGCTCGTCGACCGCCGGGTCCGCCTCACGGGCGACCGTCACCACGAGACCGCCGGACACCCGCCTGGAACCAGGCGCTAGATTGCCGCTAATCCATGAACATGATTCCGAGGAGGACTCCATGTCGGACGAGACCCTGTCCAACCTGCTCCACGAGAACCGCCGATTCGCACCGCCGGCCGACCTCGCCGCCAACGCCAACGTGAAGGCCGAGGCGTACGAGCGCGCCGCCGCCGACCGCGAGGCCTTCTGGGCCGAGGCCGCCGAGCGTCTCGACTGGGGCAAGAAGTGGGACCAGGTCCTCGACTGGTCCAACCCGCCGTTCGCGAAGTGGTTCGTGGGTGGCGAGATCAACGCCTCGGTCAACTGCGTGGACCGTCACGTGGCCGCCGGACGGGGCGACAAGGTCGCGATCCACTGGGTCGGCGAGCCGGCCGAGGACACCCGCGACATCACCTACTCCGACCTCCTCGCCGAGGTCTCCCGCGCGGCCAACGCGCTGACCGAGCTGGGCGTCACCAAGGGCGACCGGGTAGCGATCTACATGCCGATGATCCCCGAGGTCGCGGTCGCCATGCTCGCCTGCGCCCGCCTCGGCGCGATCCACACCGTGGTCTTCGGCGGCTTCTCCGCCGACGCGCTCGCCTCGCGCATCGAGGACTGCCAGGCCAAGGTCGTCATCACCTCCGACGGCGGCTACCGCCGCGGCGCCCCCTCCGCGCTCAAGCCGGCCGTGGACGAGGCCGTCGCCAAGGTCGACGCCGTCCAGACCGGGCTCGTCGAGCGCGTCGTCGTGGTCCGCCGTACGGGTCAGGACGTCGCCTGGGACGACTCCCGCGACGTGTGGTGGCACGACGTGGTCGGCTCCGCCTCCCCGGAGCACACCGCCGAGATGCACGACTCCGAGCACCCGCTGTACGTCATGTACACCTCCGGCACCACGGGCAAGCCGAAGGGCATCCTGCACACCACGGGCGGCTACCTCACCGGCACCTCGTACACGCACTGGGCCGTCTTCGACCTCAAGGCCGACACCGACGTCTACTGGTGCACCGCCGACGTGGGCTGGGTGACCGGCCACTCGTACCTCGTCTACGGGCCGCTCGCCAACGGCGCCACCCAGGTCATGTACGAGGGCACCCCGGACGCCCCGCACAAGGGCCGCTGGTGGGAGATCATCGAGAAGTACGGCGTGACGATCTTCTACACCGCTCCCACCGCGATCCGGACGTTCATGAAGCAGGGACGCGAGATCCCCGACGGCTTCGACCTCTCCTCGGTGCGCCTGCTCGGGTCGGTCGGCGAGCCCATCAACCCGGAGGCGTACGTCTGGTACCGCGAGGTCATCGGCGGCGGCAACTGCCCCGTCGTGGACACCTGGTGGCAGACCGAGACCGGCCAGATCCTGATCAGCCCGCTGCCCGGCGTCACCGAGGGCAAGCCGGGCTCGGCGATGAAGGCGCTGCCCGGCATCGCCGCCGACGTGGTCGACGACGACGCGAACTCGGTCCCCGACGGCACCGGCGGCTACCTGGTGCTGCGCGAGCCGTGGCCGGCGATGCTGCGCACCCTGTGGGGCGACGACCAGCGGTTCAAGGACACCTACTGGTCGCGCTGGCAGGGCCTCTACTTCGCCGGCGACGGCGCCAAGAAGGACGAGGACGGCGACATCTGGGTGCTGGGCCGCGTCGACGACGTCATGAACGTGTCCGGCCACCGCCTCTCGACCACGGAGATCGAGTCGGCCCTGGTCTCGCACCCCAAGGTCGCCGAGGCCGCCGTCGTCGGTGCCGCCGACGACACCACCGGTCAGGCCGTCTGCGCGTTCGTCATCCTGCGCGAGTCCGCGGGCGACGGCGGGGAGAACATCTCCGAGGAGCTGCGCGCCCACGTGGCCAAGGAGATCGGCGCCATCGCCAAGCCGCGCCAGGTGCTGGTGGTGCCCGAGCTGCCCAAGACCCGCTCGGGCAAGATCATGCGCCGCCTGCTCAAGGACCTCGCCGAGGGACGCGACATCGGCGACGTCACCACGCTGGCCGACGCGGGCGTGATGGACCTGATCAAGGCACGCGACGCCGCACTCGGCAAGTGACCTGAGCACGCACGAGGCCCCCGACCTGCTGGTCGGGGGCCTCAGTCGTGCGGGGGTCGTACGTGGGATGCCTCAGCCGCGGGCGGCGTCCAGCTGGGCCTTGGTCAGCACGGGGCGGACCTCGAGCTCGACGTCGGCCAGCGGGTTCTCACCGGCGGGCGAGCGGTCGATCGCGCAGACCACGACCTCGACGACGGCTCCGGCCTCGCGCAGCGCCCGTACGGCGTCACGCACGGCACCGCCGGTGGTGATGACGTCCTCGACGAGGGTGACACGGCGGCCGGCGACGTCCTGGCCCTCGGCCAGCTTGCAGGTGCCGTACTCCTTCGCCTTCTTGCGCACGAACAGCGCCGGGATGCCGGTCTTGGCCGACACCATCGTGGCGATCGGGACGCCGCCGAGCTCGAGGCCGCCGAGCAGCTCGGTGCCCTCGGGGAGCAGGTCGACCATCTGGGCGGCCACGCGCTCGAGCAGGGCCGGGTCGGCCTCGAAGAGGTACTTGTCGAAGTACTCGTTCGACACCTGGCCCGAGCGGAGCGTGAACTCCCCGGTCAGGCGGCAGGTCGAGTCGATGTCAGCGGCGAGGGTGGGGTCGGCGGCCATGCGCCGCAATCTACCGGGAGGCCGCGCCTACGATCGGGGCACCCATGGTGACCACCCACGACATCACGACCCCGCCGCCCCTGCGCCGCGTCGCCCTGCCCGCGTTCGGGCCACCGCTGCTCACCTCGATCGGGTTCGGTGCGGTGCTGCCGGTCCTCCCGCTGCACGCGCGGGCGCTGGGTGCCAGCGTGGGCGAGGCGGCCGCCCTGGTGGCACTGGTCAGCGTCGGGACGCTGCTGATGGCGCTGCCCTCGGGTGCGCTGATCAGCAGGGTGGGCGAACGCTGGGCGATGACGATCATGGGCGTCGCCGAGGCGGCGCTGTGCCTGCTGGCGTGGCGTACGGACTCGCTCGCCGTCTTCGCCGGTGTCGGGTTCGGGCTCGGCATGACCACCACGGTCGCGATGCAGGCACGGCAGGGCTTCCTGATCGACGCCTTCGGCGAGACCCACCGGGCGCGGGCCATGTCGACCATGGGCGGCGTCTTCCGGATCGGCCTGCTCCTCGGCCCCCTGGTCGGCGCCGGGCTGATCCACGCGTACGGCCTGGCGTCGGTCTTCGCCCTCGCCGCCCTCACCGCGCTGCTGTCGGTGCTGGCCGTGCAGACCATGCCTGACCTGGGCGCCCACGACCGGACGGCCGGGCCGGGGCCGTCGGTCGTCTCGGTGCTGCTGTCCCACCGCCGCGACCTGCTCGTGTACGGCAGCGCCGTCGCGGTGATCCAGGGCTCACGCTCGCTGCGGTTCGTGCTGCTGCCGCTGTGGTGCGAGCACGTGGGTCTCTCGGCCGCCTCGACGTCGCTGATCGTCGGCATCGCGGCCGCCGTCGACGTCTGCTTCTTCTACCCGGCGGGCTGGGTGATGGACCACCACGGCCGGGCACCGGTGGCGTTCTGCGTGGTCGTGGGCGCCGCCCTGGGCTGTCTGCTGCTCCCCCTCGCGGACACGTTCGGCACCGTGCTCGCGGTGGCCTGCGTGATCGCCGTCGGCAACGGGATGGGGTCGGGCATCGTGCTCACCATGGGCGCCGACACCGCGCCACAGGCCGGCCGCGCGCAGTACCTGGGCGGGTGGCGGCTGGTCGCCGAGCTCGGCTCCGGCTCCGCACCCCTGGCGCTGGGGGTGCTGGTCGCCGCGGTGCCGCTGGGCGCGGCCTGCCTCGCCCTCGGCGGCGCCACTCTGGCCGGAGCCGCGTGGGCGACCGGGTGCGCTCGTGCGTTGGACCGCCGCCGCGCCGCCACCCGCTGACCCGTGCGCGCTCACCCGTTACGGGTGAAACGACACGCTCGGCGCCGCGCGCGGGTCGGGCAGCTCCTACGCTGCCGGGACCGTACGGAGGAGGAGACATGCCCCAGAACTGGCTCGACGTGTCGTGGAAGGCGCTGGCCCTGCGCGCCGTGGTCGGCGTGGTGCTCGGTGTCGTGGCGATCGCGTGGCCGCAGGCGACCGTGCTCGCCTTCGTCGTCTTGTGGGGCGTGTGGGCGCTCGTGGACGGGGCTGGAGCCCTGGCCGTCGTCTTCGCCAAGGGGGTGCCGGGCGGTACCCGCGCGCTGGCTGGCGTCCTCGCCGCCCTCTCCCTGGCCGCCGCCGCGATCGCCATCCTGCGTCCCGGTGTCACCGCCGTGGCCATCACCTGGGTGCTCGGCGTGTGGCTCCTGGTCCGCGGTCTCCTCGAGGTCGTGGCCGCGGTCCGAGCCCCCGGCGCAGGCGCGAAGGCACTCATCGCGGTGACCGGCGTGCTGGACATCGTGCTGGGCGTGCTGTTCATGGCCAACCCGGGGCGTGCCGCGCTGGGTGTCGCCGTGGTCCTCGGTGTCCTCGCCGTCGTGTGGGGCGTAGTGCTGCTGGTCGCGGCGTTCGCGCTGCGCAGCCAGTCCCACGACCTCGCGGCTGGGCAGGCACCGGAGTTCCCGACGAGCCCCGCCCAAGGCTGAGTGAGGGTCAGCTCAGCAGTTTGACGGCGCTGCGGCGGTTCGTGACGCCGAGCTTGCGGTAGATCGACCGGAGGTGCGTTTTCACCGTGTTGAGCGACAGGTGGAGGTCGTCGGCGATCTCCTGGGTCGTCATCGCGGTGCGTAGGTACTGGAAGAGTTCCTGCTCACGGGGCGTGAGCAACTCCAAGGAGTTGCTGCGCGCCCGGTCGCGCCGTAGCGCGATCTCCCCGAGCGCCGCGTCGTGACGGGTTCCGTAGCGCGGGTGAGCGGCCAGCAACTCGGCCAGCAGCGGGTCCTCGCCCATGAAGGCATGCAGCAGGCCCTCCGCCCCGGCCACGTCCAGCGCCCGCTCCAGGTAGCGGTGCGCGGACTCGGTGCGCTCCGCGGCAGCCTCCATCAGTGCCGTGGTCACCAGCAGCTGGCACTGTACGTACCCGGCGCGGGGGCCGCTGCCCACGCGATCCAGCATGCGCAGCGCAAGCCCGGGCTCGCCCATGCACCGCAGGAGCTCGCCGGTCAGCACGTGGGTGGCCGGGATGCCGTCCTCCTCGGCCAGCGGCACCGCCAGACCACGCGCCTGCTCGGTCCGTCCCCGTACGCCCTGAAGCCAGGCGGCCGCCATCCGCTTGTACGACAGCCACGGCACCCCGTGGCGAGGCTCGTTGGGCACCAGGCTGAGGTGGTACTCGGCGTCGGCGTACAGCTGCTCGCGCCGCAGGCCGACCACGGTCAGCGCGTAGAAGACACGCCCCAGGGCCAGGAACGAGGTGCGGTCATCGGTGTCGACGATCATCTGCCCGAGCCGCGCGAGCGCGTCCTCCAGGTCACCACGCCAGTAGGCGGCGAAGGCACCGGAGAAGGCGATCAGGCCCCCGTCGAAGTGCTGCCACCCGTACGTCTTCTCGTCCTGCTCGACCGTGCTGCTCAGCAGCTGCTCGGCGCGCCGGAAGTGGCCGGCGAAGGTCAGCGCGAACCCGAGGTTCAGCCGCGCGGAGGTCTCCAGGCGGGTCAGGCCCCGCGCCTGCGCGATCCGCATCACCACGTTGAGCTGCTCCACGGCCCGACCGGCGTCCCGACGCAGCCGCAGCTCGACCCAGGCCAGCAGGTACAGGGCGTGGGGCTGCTCCTGGCGGGCCTCCGGCGAGTTCAAGAGTTCCCAACAGCGGTCCGCCGCCAGCGCCTTGAGCCCCGGGTCGTCGATGAGGAGGAGTTCAGCAAAGGCCGTCAGGAACGCGGCGCCCTCGCCGGGCACAGGGTCCAGGGCGCGGGCCCGATCGGCCAGCGCCAGCGCCCGCTCCTTCTCGCCGAGGGTGTCCGCGCAGCACGCGCGCACCAGCAGCACGTCGGGACGCTGACCGTACGGCTCCGGCAGGGAGAGGCACAGCCGGTCCAGGACGCCCGCCTGCGACTCCAGCAGGAACCGCAGCCAGCAGCCGTGCAGAACCGACAGCGCCAGCTCGGGGTCCTGGGCCCTCAACGCGTGCCGCACGGCCGCGGTGGGATAGCGCCGGTCGAGGGCGCGGGCGGCGGTCAGGTTCAGACTCCGGGCGCGGGCGGGGTCGCGGCGCTCCAGGATCTGTCGGCACACCGACGCGAAGGAGTCGTGCCAGCGGTACATCACCGACTCGCCGACGTCAGTGAATCGGTCGAGGAACAGCCCGCTGGACACACCCCACTCGAGGAGCCGAGCGCTGTCGTCTCGACCGGTGAGCTCGGTGGCCAGCGCGGCGTCGAGGCGGGAGCAGGTGGTGGCATCGAGCACGAAGTCGACGACGTCGTCGGGCAGCGAGGTGAGCACGGCGTGCTCCACGTAGTCGCCCAGCACCTGCTCGGCGGATGGCGTGGAATCGGAGGGTACGTCCGGCCCGCCGCCGGCGCGCGCGTGCAGGGACACCGCGACCGCCCAGCCACCGGTGCGGCGCACCACCTCGGCCGGGGCGAGGTCGAGGCGCCGATCGCCGGTGGCGAGCAGTTGCGCGGTCTCGTCCTCGGTGAAGGCGAGCTCGCGGGCGCCGACGACACCGGCGAGTCCGTCGAGCACGAGTCTGGTGTTCTCCTGCACCATGCCCGGCTTGCCCACGAGCACCACCCGGAGCACTCCCGCGGCCAGCAGGGGGTCAGCCAGGAGGCTGGACCTGAGCACGCTCACGTCGAACACGTGGGCGTCGTCGATGACGATCGTGATGGGGCTGCGCAGCTGCTGGAGGAGCTCGACCACGGACCGCGGGTCCTCCGCAGGTCCGAGGGAGACGAGGTCCATGCTCGCGACCGGCTGGGCGTCCAGCAGCGCGGCCCGGACGAGCCCGACCAGGTCCAGACCAGCGACGGCCGTGAGCCACAGTGTGTCGGGGCGGGCGCTGGCCCAGTGGGCCACCGCGGTGGTCTTGCCGCACCCCGACGGGGCCACCACCATGACGAGAGGGAACCGGGCCGACGCTGCGTCCAGCGCCTCGCTGACCCTGGTACGTACGATTCTGTCGAGCACGGTGGAGGGAGGAGTCGCGAGGAACCACGGCAGGCCGACCCACGGACCTGGCGACCGGAGGGGCATGGATTGCACGGTAGCGGCTGGGGGGCCGGGGCGCAGCCTCATCCCGGAAGGATGAGATCAGACACATCTCGGGATTCGGCGCTGGCGCGATCCCACCGCTGGTGAGACCGTGCCCCCGAGCGCCACGCACCTGCGGCGCCGCACGACGAAAGGCCGGTCATTGCCAACGCTTCCCCTCCCCATCGGCCACGACCTTGAGTCCGGTGAGCCGTTCACGCTCGACGGCAGCCGCTTCAACCGGCACACCTTCTGGTGCGGGCAGAGCGGCTCGGGCAAGACGTACGCCCTCGGTGTGGTGCTCGAGCAGCTCCTGGTGAGGACCGGGCTGCCGCTGCTGGTCCTCGACCCCAACTCCGACTACGTGCACCTGGGCCGGCCGCACCCCCAGGCGCCGGCCGCCGAGGCGGAGAGGCTGGCGGCCTGCGACGTGCGGGTGTACTCCGCCGACGGCGGTACCGGCACGCAGCCGCTGCGCGTACGGCTCGTCGACATGGACATGTCCGCCCGCGCCGCGGTCCTGCGGCTGGACCCCGTCGCCGACGCCGGCGAGTACCAGGCGCTGCGCGAGCTCGACAGCGAGTACGGCCCTCAAGACGGCGCGGCGATGCTGGCGTCGTTGGCCACCTCGGACCAGCCCGGACGCCAAGCCCTCGGCCGGCGTATCGCGAACCTCGCGGTCTCCCAGTGGGACGTGTGGGCACGGGGCGGCAGCGGCATCGAGAAGGAACTGGACGCACGACCCGACGCGATGGTTCTGGATCTCGGCGGCTTCCGTCACGCAGAGGAGCCGGGGGCCGCGGCCCTGGCCCTGCTCGACAGGCTGTGGCAGCGCCGGGCGCTCCGCGAACCCGTCCTCGTCGTCATCGACGAGGCCCACAACCTGTGCCCCGCCGAACCGTCCACCCCGTTGCAGCGTGCGGTCGTGGACCGTCTCGTGCAGATCGCGGCGGAGGGACGCAAGTACGGCCTGTGGCTACTGCTCTCCACGCAGCGGCCGTCCAAGATCCACCCCCAGGTGCTCTCCCAGTGCGACAACCTCGCGCTGATGCGTACCAACTCGCCCAGCGACCTCGACCACGTGGCTCGCTTCTTCGGCGCCGTGCCCCGGCACCTGCTCGACGCCTCGCCGACCTCCACGCTGGGTCAAGCCCTGTTCGCGGGCGGCTTCGTCGCCCAGCCGCGGCGCGTCCAGATGGGTGACCGCCTCACCCCCGAGGGCGGCTCGGACGTCCCCGTACCCCCGGTCCGCAACACCACCCCCCTCCCCAAGGAGTCCTGATGATCCGCCTGCTCGTGAGCACCCTCGTCTTCCTCGGCTCCGCCGCCATCGGCCTGCTGGTGGCCGCCAGCGCGCTCGACGGCGTCCGTGTCGAGGCCGCCGGCTTCGTGCTGACGGTGCTGATCTACGCCGTGATCCAGACCGTGATCAGCCCCTTCCTCACCAAGGTCGCCGCCCAGCGGGCGAGCGCGTTCCTGGGTGGCACCGGCCTCGTCGCGACCTTCGTCGCCCTGCTCGTGGCCACGCTGGTGGGCGACTCGCTGACCATCACCGGGGGCGCCGCCACGTGGATCGCGTCCACCGTCATCGTGTGGCTGGTCACCGCCGTGGCGACGCTCATGCTGCCCTGGCTGCTGATCAAGGCGGGCGTCAAGTCAGCCCGCGCACGACGCGCGGGCTGACCCCACCCCGGCCTGACCAGAGGGTACGGCGGAGCGGCCGGCCGCCGGAGGCTTACAGAGCCCCGATCCCCTTGCCCAACAGGTTGGCGCCGAGCACCAGGAACAGCACGGTCATCACCGCGGCGTTGTGGGCCTCGAGCCACTGCCGCAGCGGGCCGAGCACGCGGCCCGCCCAGCCGGGAGCCACCAGGGCACCGACGACGGGGACGGCCACGCTGGCTCCGGCGATCAGCACCCACACCGCCAGCGCGGCGACGTTGCCCGTGACGTCCTGCCCCGCCTTCGCGACGCTCACCCCGGCGCTGGCCGCCAGCATGAGGTTCTTGGGGTTGAGCGCGGCCAGGGCAGCGGCCAGCGCGAAGGCGCGTACCGGCGAGAAGGCGTCGATGCCGGCCATCCAGCCCGGCAGGTCCGCCTGCTCTCCGGGCGCGGGACGGCTGCGCCACTGACGTACGGCCAGCAGGAGGAGCAGAGCTCCCAGCACGAGCTGGACGACCGCCAGCACCGGCTTGCTGGCACCTGGGGCTGCCTCGGGGACCAGCCCACCCAGCAGGGCGAAGACGGTCACCGCCACAGCGATGCCGACGAGCCAGCCGATGAGGAACAGCGGCGCGGTGCGCTTGGCCGCCGGCGACATCAGCATCAGCAGGGCCGCGATGATCGGGACCGGGCTGATCGCGATGCCCACCGCGAGCGGGAGGATCTCCCCCAGGACGACGTTCACGTCGTCCCCCGTCCGCCCGTGCGCGCCCGGGTCGCGGTCAGCACGTCAGGTCCGCGGCGACCTGCTCGCGGGCGGCGCGGATCGCCGCCACCTCCTCGGAGAGACTGGCCGCTGCCTCGGGCACGGTGGCGTCCCCGTCGATGTCGTCGACAGCCTTGCCGAACGCCTCCCACGCCGCCACGAGCTGGTCGTCACGGTCGTCCGCGACCGCCTCGAGGTCCTCGACGAGGGTCTCGTGGGCGGCCTTGACGTCGTCGCGCACGTCGGCGATCTCGTCCACGCTCGAGGCCTGGTCCAGCGTGTCCAGACGGGCCACCGCCTCGGCGTATGCCTGGTACGACTCGCAGGCCGCCGCCTCCTTCTCCTCGGTGGACTCCGAGCACCCGGTGAGCAGCAGCGCGGCACCCAGCATCAGGACGACCGGCACCGCGGCACCACGACGGACGTGTGACTTCATTGTTCCTCCAACGTTTCGCAGCCCGGTGTGGGCTGCACGGTCTCGATCCTCCGAGAGTCCCGACGCCTGCCCCGGGCCGTCCAGCACCGACCGGGCGGCGCGGCGACAATCACCCGGAGAGGATGAGAGGGCGGCGCTGTCGTGGCGCCGGACGCCGGTTCTCGGCACAGTCGCTGCAGTGAGCGACCTGACGCCGACCGAGCGCCGACTCCTGCCCGGCCTGCGCCGAGACAACCTGGTGACCGAGCTGCTGGCCGGTGTCACGCTGGTGGCCGTCTCCGTCCCCCTCAACATCGGCTACGCCCAGATCGCCGGGCTGCCCGCCCAGGCGGGCCTGTACGCGCTGGTCCTGCCCTCCCTGGTCTTCGCGCTGACTGCTTCCTCGCGGCAGGTGGTGGTCGCCCCCGACGCGGCCGCCTCGGCCCTGGTGGCGTCCAGCCTCGTCGGGCTGGGCGTGGCGGGCGGGACCGGCGAGTACGCCGCGATGGCTGCCGCCCAGGCGATCGTGGGTGGCGTCCTGTTCCTGCTCTGCGCCCGCCTGCGGCTCGGCTTCCTCGCCAACTTCCTGTCCCACCCCGTCCTGGTCGGGTTCGTGGGCGGTCTGGCGCTGGAGATCACCGTCAGCCAGGTCGCGAAGATGCTGGGCCTGCAGCTTGGGCACGGTGGCTTCTTCGATCAGCTGCGCCGGCTGGTGACCTCGCTGGACGAGACCCACCTGCTCTCCACGGTGCTGGCCCTGGTCTGCCTCGCGGTCCTGGTCGGGGGTCGCCGTCTCTCGCGGCGCGCCCCCTGGGCGCTGGTCGTGATGGTCGGCGCCACCCTCGCGGCTCACCTGTTCGACCTGTCCGGACGTGGGGTGGCGGTGCTCGGCGAGGTGCCCTCGGGGTTGCCGCCGCTCGCCTTCCCCGACCTCGACCTGGGGACGTGGCTGCTGCTGGTCCCGTCCGCGACGGCGCTGACCGCGATCACGGTGGCCGAAGGTCTGATGGTGGCCCGGGCGTACGCCGACCGCCACGGGCAGCCGCACGCCCCCGACCGGGACCTCGCCGCGTACGGCCTGGCCAACATCGGGGCCGGGCTGACCGGCGGCCTGACCGTTGGTTCCTCCACCTCGCGGACCGCCGCGGTGGACGAGGCGGGCGCGCGGTCCCAGCTGCCTGCGATCGTGCTGGCCGTCTCCGCGGTGCTGCTCCTGGCCTTCGGCGCCGAGGCGCTCGCCGGGATCCCCAGCCCCGCCATCGGTGCGACCGTCCTGGTGGCCGTCTCCCGCCTGCTCGGCGTCGCGGAGCTGCGTCACCTGTGGCACCACTCGCGCGACGAGCTCGCGGTCGCCGCGGTCTGCTTCGTCAGCGTGCTGGCGCTCGGCCCCCTCCAGGGGCTGCTCGTCGCGTTCGTCCTCGCCCTGGTCAACCTCACCCGCCGGGCGGCCGTGCCGCACGGTGTGGTGCTCACCGACCCGCGCCAACCGCCTCCGGCCGAGGGAGAGGTGGGGAGCCAGCACGGTGGGACCGCACCCGGTGTCGTCGTACTGCGCCTGGGCGGTCCGCTCTTCTTCGCCAACGCTCGCGCCCTCACCGAGCTGGTGGAGCGGACCTTGGCCGGGGCCGACGGCCCAGTGCGGCACCTGGTCCTCGACGTGGAGTCCGTGACCGACGTCGACACCACCGCCGCCCAGGGCCTCACCACGATGCAGGTCGACCTGGCCTCCCGCGGCACGACCCTCCACCTGAGCCGAGTGACCGACGGGCTCGCGGACCGGCTGGCCGAGCTCGAGCTGTTCTCCGGCGTCGCGACCTTCCGCACCAACCGCGAGGCGCTGGACCGGTTGGACGTGGGTCCGGATGCCGGCTGAGCGGGCCCGTCCGGGACCGGCCCGGCGCTGGCGTGGCTACCGGACCCGTTTCGGGGACCGCAGCACGCTGCCGCGCGACCTGCGCTCGGGCGTGGTGCTCGGGGCGGTCGCCGTCCCCGACGGGCTGGCAGCCGGCCTGCTCGCCGGCGTCAACCCTCTGCACGGGGTGCAGGCGTACATGGCGGGCATGCTGGGTGGTGCGGTGGCCAGCGGGTCGGTGCTGATGGCCGTGCAGGCCACGGGCGCGATGGCGGTGACGGTCTCGGACGTCCCCCAGACCCAGGACCCGGCAACCAGCAGCGCGGCGCTGGTGACCCTGTCCCTGCTGACCGGCCTCGTCATGCTCGCGCTCGGGCTGGCCCGGCTGGGCAGCCTGGTCCGGTTCGTGCCGAGCGCGGTGATGGCGGGCTTCGTCACCGCGGTGGCGGTCAACATCGCCCTGGGCCAGGTGGCGCACGTGACGGGGTACGAGTCCGCACAGGACCAGCGGTTGCTGGCGGCCCTGGACACCGTGGCCCGGCCTGGGGCGTTCAACGCGCCCACGGTGCTGACCGCGGCCCTGACGGCCGTCCTGGTCCTGACGCTCACCCGGACCCGCCTCGGCGCGCTGGGCATGCTCGTGGCCCTCGTCCTCAGCTCGGCACTGGCCGCGCAGGTCCCCGGCCTGCAGGTCGCGACCATCGGCGACGTCGCCTCGATCAGTGCCGGCTCCCTGGTGCCGGCCGCCCCGCGCCTCGACCTCGTGCTGCCGCTGTTGGTCCCGGCCCTCTCACTGGCCCTCGTCGGTCTGGTGCAGGGGGCAGCCGTCGGCGCCTCGGTCCCCAACCCCGACGGGCGGTACGCCGACCCCTCCAGCGACTTCCGCGGTCAGGGCGTGGCGAACCTGTTCGCGGCGCTGGGCCAGGGCATCCCCGTGGGCGGCTCGATGTCGGGCACCTCGATGGC
>NZ_JBJEHY010000093.1:0-12958 GCF_051876515.1 Nocardioides sp.
ACTTCGGCATGGTTCCCCTCGAGGACTTCGAGGACGACTACATCGACGAGCCCGTCGAGTACATCGCCTCGCGCCCCAGCCCGCTCACCCTCTACTGGTACGGCCCGGACAACGCCGACTTCGAGTGGGTGCAGTCCCACACGCGCAGCGGCTCGGTCAACGCGAACGACTTCGCCCCCAACATGATGGTCAGCGCGCTGCCGTTCGGCGGCGTCGGCAACTCGGGTTACGGCGCGTACCACGGCGAGTTCGGCTTCAACACGTTCACCCACGCCCGCGCGGTGGCCGTGGCGAACCTGCCGATGAGCATGGCGGCCCTCACCACCCCGCCGTTCACAAGGTCGAACACGCTGGTCAACAAGCTCCAGCTCGCCCAGGTGCGCCGCCGCACCAAGAAGGTGCGTCCGCTGCACTGACCCACCCCGACGGGGGATAGCGTGCGCGTACGCCGACCCCCGCGAGGAGACAGATGAACGACCGTCCGGGCAGCGCCGGATCCCGTTGGGGCCTGGCGCAGGTCTGCGCGGCCGGGGTCCTGTGGGGCACCGGCGGCCTGGTCGTCACGGTGCTGAACGAGCGCGACGGACTCGGCGCGATGACGGTCAGCGCCTGGCGAATGCTGCTGGCGGCGGTGGCGCTGCTCGCGTTCGCCGCGATGACGAGGCACCTGGCGCCGGCGCTGGCCCTGTTCCGCGCACACCCCCTGCGTACGGTGCTGGTCGGCTGTGGGACGGCCGCGTACCAGGGCCTCTACTTCGTCTCCGTGCTGTGGGTCGGCGTCAGCATCGCGACCGTGGTCTCGCTCGGCCTGGCCCCGGTGCTGGCCGCCGCGTGGGAGCACACCCGGGCCGGTACGCGCCCCTCGCGGCGCCAGCTCGGCGTGCTCGGCGCGGCACTCGTCGGGCTCGTCATGATCAGCGTCTCCGCCGGCCACGGCACCAGCGCCCCGGTCGACCGACCCGTCGCCGGGCTGGTGCTGGCCGTGGTCGCGGGAGCGGTGTACGCCGCCACCACCGTGCTCGGGCACACCCTCGCCCAGGAGGGACCGCCGATCGCCCTGACCACCGTCGCCACGACCGTCGGCGCGGTGGCGCTGGCGCCGTTCCTGGCGCTGGCGGCCGTACGTTCCGAGCCGGTCGGCACCACCGACCCCGCGTCGCTGCTGCTGCTGGCGTACCTCGGCCTGGCGACGATGGCCCTGGCCTACGGGCTGCTGTACGCCGGCCTGCGGACCACCTCGGGCTCCGCCGCGACCGTGGCGACCCTGGTCGAGCCACTCTCGGCGGCCGCGCTCGCCGCACTCCTCCTCGGGGAGCGTCTCCCCGCGGCGGGCCTCCTCGGCGCCGTCCTGATCCTCGCCGCCGTCGTCGCCCTCGAGCCCGAGGACCCGCCCCACGCCACGGGCTGAGCCGTCCCCACCGGGTCTACCGTGGCTCCATGGACGACGCACGCCCCTGGGAGCCCCCGCTGGCCGGCGACGAGGTCGCGCACCTCGTCGGCATGCTCGAACGCCTGCGCTGCACGTTCCGGTGGAAGGCGGACGGACTCGACGCGGCCGGCCTGTCGGCGCGCGTGGGCGCCTCGTCACTCACCCTGGGAGGGCTGCTCAAGCACCTCGCCTCCGTCGAGGCGATGCACTTCACGTGGCGCGCCTTCCACGAAGACCCGGGTGAGCCGTGGCGCTCGGCCGACTGGGCGTGCGACCCGGCATGGACGTTCAGGACCGCCGCCGACGACTCCCCCGCCGAGCTCTACGCGCTGTACGACTCCTCCGTCGCGACCGCCCGCGGGCGTCTGGCCGCCGCGCTCGCTGACGGCGGGCTCGACCAGCTGACCCTGGACGGCGACGAGCACGGCAACAGGGCCAGCCTGCGACGCCTCGTCTGCGACCTGGTCGAGGAGTACGGCCGGCACACCGGCCACGCCGACCTGCTCCGCGAGAGTGTCGACGGCCTCGTCGGGGAGGACCCGCCGTCCGGCTGGCAACCCGCCAGCGGGCGCTAGGCGGGCACCGCGAACGCCACCACCATCACCATCGGCAGCGAGACCACCGACGCGACCGTGGTGGCCAGCGTCAGCGTCTTCAGCGCGCCCGAGGTGGAGAGCCCCAGCAGCGACTTGAACATCCAGAAGAAGTTGCTGTTGACCTGCAGGGCGAACAGGGCGCCCGACGCGATCGCCAGACCGACGCCTATGGGCGCCACCCCCACCTGGGAGACCACGGGGGCGATGATCCCGGCGGCGGTGATGGCGGCCACCGAGACCGACCCGATCGCCAGGTGCAGGATCGCCGCGATCACCCAGGCGAGCAGGACGGTGACCACGATCGGCGCACCGGCATCGGCGGAGAACAGGTCGCCGAGGGTCTTGTCGAGGCCGGTCGCCTTGATCACCGCGCCCAGCGACCCGCCCACGCCGGTGATGAGCAGGATCTCGCCGCTGGTGTGGAAGCCGTCGGTCATCGCGTCGCCGGTCTCCTCGCCGCCGAGCGTCCACCGGGCCAGCGCGTACGCCCCGAGGAGGCCGATGAACAGCGCCACGTTGGCGTCGCCGAGGAAGTCGATCAGTGGGGTGGTGAACTCGAACAGCTCCGCGAACGCTCCGAACGCGATCAGCGCCAGCGGCACCAAGATCGGCAGCAGCAGGACGCCCAGCCCGAGGTCGTGACGGCGGGTGGGTCCGCCGGTCCCCACCACGGACGCGGCGGTCGGCGCGTTCTCGTCGGGGCCGGAACCCAGCACGGCGGCGTCCCTGGCCCCGGCTCCCCGGACACCTGGCGCCGCCGCGTCCGCGGCCTCCATCTCGGCGAGCGCCTCGTCGACCTCGGTGTCGGTCTCGTCCTTCCAGAAGCCGGTCCGCAGCACCAGCCCGAGGATCATCGTGGTGAGCACGGCCGTCACCGGCCCGATCACCAGGCCGTACAGCAGCCACGTGCCCAGCCGGATCTCCAGCAGTCCGGCGATCGAGATCGCGGCCAGTCCGGGGATCACGAAGACGTACCCGCAGAAGATGCCCGCGCCGACCGCCGAGGCCATCCGCGGCAGACCGCGGCGTCCCACGTGCGGCGCGGAGGAGCGTGCGACCGGGGAGGCGAGGACCACCTGCACGTCGACGTAGATCGACGGCATCAGCGTCGACAGGAGCGTCGTCATCGCGTACGGCAGCCGGCGCCCGCCGACGCGGGAGACGAGCAGGTGGACGAGCTTCTCGAAGGCCCCGGTGCGGTGCAGCAGCGACCCGATGAGGACGCCGAACCCGATCAGCAGGCCGACCTCGACCATGATCTCGCCGAACCCGCCCGTGATCGCGGTGACGGTGCCTGCGAAGCCGACGTCGGAGGCGAGGCCGAGGTAGAGCGAGGCGACCACGAGTGAGATCACCGGGTCGACCTTGAACCGGATGATCAGGGCGACGACCAGGACGATCGCGACAACGGTGTGCAGGACGACCATGGTGACCCTTCGCAGCGGCGGGCGGCGGGAGGGGCCGGGGCCCCGAGGTTCCCGACGCTACTCGCCGCCGGGGCCGGCGGTCACCGGGACGCGCGGCCGACGCACCAGCCACGCGAGCAACCCCAGCGCCGCGGCCTGCAGCAGGCCGACCACGAGAACGAGCAACCCCACCCGGTCCGCCTGCACCAGCGCGCCGGCCAGCACGCCGCCCGCGAGAGCGCCGATCCCCTGGACGGCGGCGAAGACCCCGTACGCGGTGGCGCGCCGGGACGAGGCGACCAGGTCGGCGACGTACGCCTTGACCGTGGAGTCCTGGATCCCGGTCGCCACGCCCCACACCACGACACCGGCGAGAACGGGCCACAGGACGTCGCCGAAGACGAGGGCGGGGACGGCGGCCACGAGCACCGGCACGGCCAGCAGGACCCGCGGCCCCCAGCGGTCGAACAGCGACCCCGTCACCAGCGCCGCCACGGCCTCGACGGCCATCGCGAGCGCGTACACGAGCGGGACCGCCGCCGCGGCGAGGAGCCCGACGTCGACGAAGTGGAACGAGATGACACCGAACGTCATGAGCCCGGCGGTGGTGAGCGCCGCGGAGAGCGAGAAGAGGTGGAACGTACGCGGCAGGTCGGCACCCAGGGCTGCCGCGCGGAGCTCGGCCAGGGCGCTGCGGCGGGGCGCGTCCGTCTCCTCCTGCTGGACCGGTTCGACGTCGACCGGCGCCCGACGACGCAGCCGCGCCAGGAGCAGCATCGACAGCGCGCCGGGGATCGCCAGGACGGCGAAGCCGGGCCACAGCAGCCCGGTCGCGGCGGCGATCCCGGCCAGGAGCAGCGGCCCGGAGAACGCGCCCACCTGGTCGAGGGCCTTGTGCACCCCGAACCCCTTGCCGCGTCCGGTGCCGGCCGCCATCCGGGCCAGCAGGGCCGACTTGGCGGGGCTGCGGATCGCCTTGCCGGTCCGTTCGAGCAGGATCAGCACGGTCGCGACCGCCAACCCCGCTGCGCCCAGGAACGGTGCGACGGCGAGCAGCGGTACGCACACGGCCGTCATCCCGTACCCGACGACGGTGAGGCGCCAGTGGTTGCGGCTGCGGTCGGCCCACGCGCCGCTGACCAGCCGCAGCACCAGGGCGACCGCCTCGCCGGCGCCGGTGACGATGCCGACGGTGAGGGCGGAGGCGCCCAAGCTGCCGAGGAACGGGCCGGCCATCGCGCGCATGCCCTCGTACACCATGTCGGCGGCCAGGCTGACGAACCCGAAGGCGAGCACGGCCCGCCAGGGTGACCAGGTGCCGGGCGCCGCGGCGGAGTCGTCGGGGCGTGGCGACGGGGCGTCGAGGGTCACGCCCGATCGTTGCACGCGCGGCGGTCGGCGGGCACTTCTGACGACCGCCGACCACGATTGACACGTGTCAAGCAGCGCCCTACTGTGACGCGCGTCACGCACTCTCGGGCCCGCCCATCCGCCGAGGAGACCCCCTTGTCCGACACCGTCCGCGCGCTCCTCCTCGACAACGCCGAGCGGGACACCCCCGGCCTCAAGCACGGCGACACGGTCTGGTCGTGGCGCGAGTACGTCGCGGAGTCCGCGGCCCGCGCCCACGTGCTGCGGGACCTGATGGGCGAGCTCTCCGGCACCGACGACCGCCCGCGGCACGTCGGCGCACTCCTTCCGAACGGCCCCGAGATGGCGATGGTGATCGCGGCCGGCGCGATCGGCGGGCACGTGACGGCCGGGATCAACGCGACCCGGCGCGGGGAGTCGCTGGCCTCCGACGTACGCCGGGCCCACTGCCGCGTCCTGGTCACCGACGACGAGCACCTGCCACTGCTCGACGGCCTCGACCTGGGTGGCGCCCGGGTGGTGAGCACCGACTCGACCGAGTGGAAGGAGCTCGTCGCTGCGGCGCCGCGCACCACCGAGGGGTTCGGTGAGATCGCGACGATGGACACCTTCATGCTGATCTTCACCTCGGGCACCTCCGGCGACCCGAAGGCGGTCCAGGTCGCCCACTTCATGGTCGTGATGTCCGGGGTGGCGCTCGCCGACAAGTACGGCTTCGGCCCCGAGGACACCGTCTACGCGGCGATGCCGATGTTCCACTCCAACGCGATCCTCGGCGGCTACGCCGTCGCGCTGAAGGCGGGCGCCGCGCTCGCGGTCGCCCAGTTCAGCGCGAGCGCGTTCCTCGACGACATCCGCCGGTTCGGGGCCACCTACCTCAACTACGTCGGCAAGCCGCTGGCGTACGTGCTGGCCACGCCCGAGCGGCCCGACGACGCCGACAACCCGCTGCGGGTGGCGTTCGGCAACGAGGCCTCCGAGCGCGACATCCACGAGTTCGCGCGCCGCTTCGGCTGCACCGTCTGGGACGCGTACGGCTCGACGGAGACCGCCGTCATCATCACCCGCAACGAGGAGACGCCGCCCGGCTCCATCGGTGTCGGCTTCCCCGGCGTCGCCGTGTACGACCGCACCAGCCGCACCGAGTGCCCGCCGGCCGAGTTCGACGCCACCGGCCGCGTGACCAACCTCGACCAGGCCGTCGGCGAGCTCGTCAACACCGACGGCGCCGGCTTCTTCGCCGGCTACTACAACGACGAGCAGGCCACCTCCGAGCGGCTCGACGGCGGCATGTACTGGTCCGGCGACCTGGCGTACAAGGACGCCGACGGCTTCATCTACCTCGCCGGACGCACCAGCGACTGGCTGCGCGTGGACGGCGAGAACCTCGCCGCCGGTCCGATCGAGCAGGTCCTGATGCGCAACGAGGCGATCAGCCAGGTCGCCGTGTACGGGATCCCCGACCCCTCGGTCGGCGACCAGCTGATGTGCGCGGTCGTGCTGCGCGACGGCGCGACCCTGACCCCTGACGAGTTCGCGGAGTTCCTGGCCGCGCAGGCCGACCTGTCGCCCAAGGCATGGCCGCGGTACGTACGCGTCGCCGACTCCCTGCCGAGCACCGCCACCAACAAGGTGCTCAAGCGCGAGCTGCGCGCCCAGGGCACCGACCTCGGGGAGTCCGGCGACGTGTTGTGGACGCGGGGCGAGCGGGACCGGGTGTACGTGGCGGGCTGAGCGTCCCCGGCTGGGTGGGACTGCCTGAGTGGGACTGCCTCGGACGGAGGCCGGGCCCTCTCCTGGTGACCCCAATTTGGGTCAATCACCCCAATTTGGGGTCACTGGGCGACCCCACGTACTCCTCCAACCCACCCTGCCCGGGTTGGGGTCACTCGGAGAGGTTCGGAGGCAGCAGAAACCTCTCCCATCGACCCCAACGCGGGCCGACCCTCTCCGGCTGACCCCAAAGTGGGTCAGGTGACCCGATTTGGGGTCACTGGGCGAGGGGTCACTGGGCGTGGGGTCACCGGGCGAGGGGCACAGGGGAGCGCGGCCTCAGTCCTCGTACGGGATCCGCCCCACCAGCGCCGCCGGGTCGGCCAGCGGCGCGTCGGCCGTCTCCTCGATGAGCGCCTGCGCGGCGGGGACGCTGTCCCACACGTTCCACAGCAGGACCCCGCGCACCCGACCACCGTCGAGGTAGTACGCCACTCCCTGGGCGTGGTCGTCGGTGAAGTCCTCGACCACGTCGAGGTCGGAGCGGAGCTCGCCGATCGCCTCGTACCCGTCGTCGAACAGGTCGGACCAGAAGAACGGCGTGTGCGTGTACGCCTCGTCGCCGCCCGCCATCACCCTCCCGGCGGCGGCACCCATCGACTCGGCCGCGTCGACGTGCTCGACACGGCGCTGGCCGAGCCGGGTGTCCGGGTACGACGCGACGTCACCGGCGGCGTACACGTCGGCGGCGCTGGTGCGCAGGTGGTCGTCGACGACCACGCCGCCGTCCTCGTCGGAGACGACGATCCCGGCGGCGGAGGCCAGGTCCGTGCGCGGGGTGACGCCGATCCCGACGACCGCGGCGTCGGCGGTGAACTCGCGGCCGTCCTCCAGCCGTACGAGGACCCGGTCGTGCTCCACGCTGCCCCCCGACAGCCGGCCGTGCACCACCCGGACCCCGTGCGCGGTGAACGTGTCGGTGACCCGGCGCGCCACCGAGCGCGGGAACATCCCGGCCTGCACCAGCTCGGAGGAGATCACCAGGATGACCTCGACGTCGTTCTGGGCCAGGGCCGAGGCCATCTCGGCACCGATGTAGCCGCCGCCGACGATGACGACCTGCGACCCGGGGACCGCGACCTCGCGCAGCGCCCGGTAGTCGGCGACGGTGCGGTAGTGGATGACGCGCGGCCCCGGTCGCAGCCCGCTGGTGCGGGGCGCGGCACCGGTGGCGAGCAGCAGCGAGCCGTACGTCAGCACCGACCCGTCGTCGAGCGCCACCTGGTGCGCATCGGGGTCGATGCGTTCGACCGTCACGCCCGACCGGAACTCAGCCCCCTCGAGGCCCAGCACCGAGGCGCCGGCGTCCGCACCGTCGTCGAGCCACAGCTTCTTCGACAGGTCCGGCCGGTACACGGGGGCGTCGGCCTCGGCGCCCACGACCAGCACGCTCGCCTCGGGGGCGCGCTCGTGGATGCTCGACACGGCGCTGGCTGAGGCAACGCCTCCGCCCACGATGACGTGGTCGTACTGCCCCGGGATGATCGCCATGCTTCGAGGCTAGGCACCTCGGATGGATCTGGCCACCGTCGCCGGGGCTCAGCTCACCAGGAGAGCTCGATCTCGAGCTCGTTCTCCTCGCCGACCTCGATCTCCACCGACAGCTCGACCTCGTCGGGGACGTCGACGGTGACGCGGTGGCCGTTCTTGATGAACTCCACGGAGTTGTGGCGGGCCAGCGAGTCGGCGAGCGCGTGGAGGCGGGCGGCCGCCTCCTCACGGCTCAGGCGCTGCTTGGTCTCGGTCTCGAACAGCTCGGACACGGTTGCTCCTCGGGGAAAGGTCATCGGATGCCGGACGGCACCCACCCAGACCGTATCGGGGCCGTGGGATCGTGGGGCGCATGACTGACGCGACCTGACCCCGCCGCCCGGTCCGCAGCCCTGGTGCACCACGCGAAGAAGCATCCCGTGGCCGCCGAGGCGTACAAGATCTTCTCGATCGTCGTGGGCGCGGTCATCTTCGCGATCGGCCTCGAGGGCTTCCTGATCCCCAACAACTTCCTCGACGGCGGCGTCGTCGGTGTCTCGATCAACATGGGTCGTTTCGTCGACGTACCGATGGGTGTCTTCATCGGTGCGCTCAACGTGCCGTTCATCGCGCTGGCCTGGTTCATGATCGGCAGGCGCAGCGCCGTACGCTCCGGCATCGGGATCGCCACCCTGTCGGTGGCCACCATCGTCCTGCACCACATGCACCCGATCACCCAGCAGTCGTGGCTCGCCCTGATCTGCGGCGGCGCGATGATCGCGGTCGGCATCGGTGTGGCGCTGCGGCACGGTGGTGCCCTCGACGGCACCGAGGTGCTCGCGACGATCCTGGCCAGCCGCACCCGGTTCACCGTCGGCCAGCTGCTGCTCTACATCAACCTGGCGATCTTCACCGTCGCCGGCTTCGTGATCTCGTGGGAGTCGGCGCTGCTGTCCGCCGTCCTCTTCTACGTCGTCGTCAAGGACCTCGTCGACCAGATCGCCCACGGTGAGTCCGGCGCCCGCCAGGTCCGGGTCAGCACCGAGCGGTACGAGGAGGTCGCCCGCCTCATCTCCGGCCACACCAACCGACCGGTCCTCGTCGCCAAGCAGCAGCGCTTCTACGCCGACACCGGCCTGGCCGAGGAGGTGTGGGTCCTGACCTTCGCCACCACCCGGCTCGAGGAGGCGTCCCTGGTGGAGGAGATCGAGGAGATCGACCCGGAGGCCAACATCACCTTCTCCGACATCGCCAACCACCACGGCCCGATGTACGAGTCGATGACCAACGCGCACTGAGAACCCTCGACGCCCTCCGGGACGAGGGGTCCGCGGCTATCGTGGGCGGGCGACCTGCACGCCGTACGCCCGGGAGTTCCGCCGTGAACCGACGCACCGACCTGAGGTTCGACGCCCCGACGATCGAACCGCCCGACCACCTGGTCCACCAGCTGGCCGAGCTCGCGCGCGCCAGCACGCCGACCGTGGCCGTGCCGGCCCGCAGCCGGATCGCCGTCGCGGCGGCAGTCGGCACGGGGACCGCGCTGCTCTCCGTCGGTGGCGCCTGGGCGACGGGCGCGATCGAGGTGGACGGGCTCCCCTCCCCGTTGGCGCCCAACCACGCGCCCCCCACGCCCGGCGAACCGGCCGGCTCACCCAGCGACGCTCCCGGTGGATCGACGGGCAGCGACGGCGCGGACGTGGCGCCGGGGGCAGAGGACGACTCCCCGACCACCGACGGCACCCGCGGTGGCAGCGACGACAAGGCGTCGGACGACAAGGGTTCGGGCGACGGCAGCACCTCCCCGGACGACACCCCCGGGAGCGACGACACCGACCCCGCCACGGGCAAGGGCAACGGGAAGGGCAAGGGCGCGGACCCGGACACGCACCCGGGTCAGGGCGACGAGAGATCCCCCGACAAGGCCCCCAAGGAGAAGAAGGACAAGAAGGACGAGGCCAAGGGCGGCGCGTCCAAGCCCGACAAGGACGTCACGGCTGCCGGGCAGGGTGGCGGCCGGGCGACCGCTTCGGGTGCGTCGACGTCCGCCGGGGTCGGGGACCGTGACTGACGACGCCGTCGTCGCCGCGGCCAAACGCGGTGACCCGGAGGCGTGGCGGACCCTGTACCGGGAGCACGCCGGCCGGCTCGTGGTCTGGCTGCGCACCCGCCCCACCGGCGACACGGCCTGCGCGGCCGAGGACGTCGCCAGCGAGGCGTGGACCGTCGCTGCCCAGAAGATCGCCGACTTCGAAGGGTCCAGCTCGGAGTTCGGCGGGTGGCTGTTCGGCATCGCCCGCCGCATCGCCGCCACGACGCGACGCACCTCCGAGCGCCGCCGCACCCAGCCCGAGGACGTCGGGTCGTACGACCTCGAGGCCACCGACAGCACGCTCGAGGTCGACGGTCAGGACTGGGTGCGAACCGCTCTGGCCAGCCTTCCGCCTCGCGAGCGTGCAGCGGTGGGGCTCGTCGACGGGCTGGGGCTCGACGCCCGTACGGCCGCCGAGGTGCTCGGCACGACAGCCGTGGCCGTACGCGTCGCCCGCCACCGGGGGCTGCGGCGTCTGGCGCGCGAGGTGGGGGCCGCGGCGCCCGACGGACCGGTCGTGCTCGGGCGCACCGCTCCGGGGATGTAGCCCGTCCGAGGTCTCGACAAGCTCGACCACCGGGCGACCGGATCGGCCAGCGGGCGACCAGTTCGACCAGCGGCGGTCCGGAACGCACCGAGCCGCCGCACCAGTGGCGCGGCGGCTCGGATCCGCCCTTCCCTGCGTGGGAAGTCAGGGGTGGAGCCCCGCCGGGGGGACGTGCTCAGGACTCCGGGTCAGGCTCAGGGAGCAGGCGTGGGGGGCGTCTGCTCGGCCTCGCACTCGGCGAGACGCTCGAGCGCCTTCGCCAGGCGCTGCTGCTGGGCCTTCTTGGCCTTCTTGGCCTCGTCACGCTTGGACTTGGCGACGGCCAGCTGCTTCTTGGCCTTCGCGCGCTCGTTGGCGTTGTCGGCCTTGTCGACCTTCACCTTCGCCTTGGCGACGCGCTCCTTCTGACGCTCGAAGACGGCAGTGACACGCGCCAGGGCGTCCTCGGCCTTGTCGACCTGCGCCGACTCCTGGGCGCAGGGCGCCGGCGGCGGCGGGGTGTCCTCGGCGTGGGCCGTGGCGACGGTCAGCGACCCCAGGGTGAGCGCCAGACCGGCGACGGCGGCGGAGAGGCGTACGGGCTTCAGCATGGTGGTGCTCCTCAGGTACTCGGTCGTCGGACCCCGCCAGCCCCCGAGAGGGGCGTACGCGGCCCGTCCCCGCGAAGGGGCGGACACCAGTTACCTGTCACGAGACGCCCCGAGCGTTACACCGGGCGAAAGGAATTTCCGCCGGTCACACCTGACGCCTGCCGCCCGTCACTGGTGTGATGGCCACGGACAGGAGTGAGTGACATGGACCCCCACGCAGACGCGACCACGACGGCGGAGGCCTTCGAGGCCGAGCGCCCCCGGCTGGTACGACTCGCCGCCCGGATGCTCGCCGACGACGCCGAGGCGGAGGACGTGGTGCAGCAGGCCTGGCTGCGGCTGGCCGGCACGGACACGGCCATCGACAACCTGCCCGGCTGGCTCACCACCGTCACCAGCCGCCTGTGCCTGGACCGGTTGCGCGCGAAGGTCCCGGTGCCGCGGGAGGAGGTCGAGCTCTCCGAGCACGCCCCAGACCCCGCCGACGAGGCCGCGCTGGCGGACACCGTCGGCGTCGCGCTGCAGGTGGTGCTGGACCGGCTCACCCCGGGCGAGCGGGTCGCGTTCGTCCTGCACGACACGTTCGGGTTCGAGTTCGCCACCATCGCCTCGATCCTCGGCACCACGCCGGTCGCCGCCCGCAAGCTGGCCTCCCGGGCCCGCTCCAAGGTCGTGCCCCCGGCGCCGGAGGACGAGCTGGCCGACTGGGAGGTGGTCGACGCGTTCCTGACGGCCTCCCGCGGCGGTGACCTGGGGCGGCTGCTGAGCCTGCTCGCGCCCGACGTGGTCGTGTCCGCAGACGAGGCGGCGCTGACGATGGGCACGCCGGGGCGGATCGAGGGCCGCGAGGACGTGGCCGCCTTCTTCAACGGCGCGGCGGCCGCGGCGTTCCCGGTCTTCGTGGGGACCCGCCCCGGTGCGGCGTGGATCAACCGCGGCGAGGCGCGGGTCGCGTTCGACTTCACCGTCGCCGGCGGCGAGGTCACCGCGATCACCTTCCGCGCGGCGCCCGAGCTGTTGGCGGCCGTACGCCGCCGCGAGGGCGCCGACGAGCGCGCCGCGCGCGACCGGGACTGACTCGCGGGGCCGGGCGGGCCGGGGTGCGGCCCGCCCGGGCGTACCCGTCAGTCCTCGGGGAGGGCGGCGAACGCCTCCTTGGTGGCGTTGTACCAACCCAGCGACTGCTTGGGCCGCATCCAGCGGCCCTTCATCTCCTTGCGCGCCGGGACGTGCGCCTCGTCGCCGGCCTTCACGACCGCCTTGAGGTGCTGGTCCTGGGCGTTGATCACGTCGTCGGCGGTCTCGCCGTGGTGGGCGAGGTCGCAGGGGCCGCCGAGGTCGCGGCACGTCATCGTCTTCATGGTGGTTCCTTCCCGTGGGTGGACCCATTGTCGGCGCACCGTTGCTCGGTGCGCTCGGGTGCGGGTCCTGTCGTGGTGACGTACGGGCGGCGGTGGATGTGACCGAACCTCACTCGGCGGCGGCGATCTCCTTGCGCAGGTTGGCCACGACTCCGTTGATCAGCGCGACGTGCTCGGCACGGCTGAGGCTCTGCGGGCCGTCGGTCCCAGGACCCAGTCCGGAGACGCTGATCATGTAGCCGTCGACCATCGCGTTGTAGAACGTCTCCCCGAGAAACTTCCCCTCCGCGGCCCAGTCGGCCTTGGTGTCGAGCAGGGTGTCG
>NZ_JBJEHY010000094.1:0-2478 GCF_051876515.1 Nocardioides sp.
CTGCGTGCCCTCGCCGACGACGGGGTCGCCGTGGTCGCCGCCGCGGGCAACGGTGCATCGACCGTCGAGTTCCACCCGGCCGCGCTGGCCGCCGTCCCGTCGTGGACGGGGGTGCCCCTGGTGAGCGTGGGCGCCTCGCTCCCGGGCGGTGCCCTGGTGGCCTCCTACTCCAACACCGGCCCGTGGGTGCGCGCGTACCGGTGCGGCAGCAACGTGGTGAGCACGATGCCGGTCACCTTCAACGGTTCGTTGCAGGCCAGCCAGGCGTCGACGCCGAACGGGCTGCCGCCGCGCGCGACGCCCGACGGCGACGACTACGGCACCGGCTTCGGTCTCTGGACGGGCACGTCGTTCGCCGCCCCCGTCCTCGCCGGCGAGATCGCCGCCGCCCTGGCCGGCGGGAAGTCCACCGACAAGGCGCTTGAGGCCGTGCTGGGAGGCGAGCAGTGAACGCCGCCGGGCAGGCGTCGACCGGTCTGGTCGACCGGGCCGCGACCGACTTCGCCGCGTACCGCGACGGGGAGGAGGCAGCGCTCGGGCGACTCGTCCAGGAGCTCACCCCGCTGCTGTGGAACACCGCCCGCGGCTGCGGGCTGGACCGGGTGGCCGCCGAGGACGCGGTGCAGGAGGCCTGGGTGGCGCTGTACCGCAACAGCGGTGCCATCACCTCGCCCCAGGCGGTGCTGCAGTGGCTGGTGACCACCACGCGCCGGCGTGCGCTGACGATGGCCGTGCGCGGTCGTCGTACGTCCCCGGCCACGGAGCGGCAGGAGGAGGCGCTGGCCAACGAGCCGGACCCCCTCCCCGGTCCCGAGGCGGACGCCGTGGCCGCCGACGAGTCGGACGTGCTGTGGCGGCACTTCTCGCAGCTCTCGGAGAGGTGCCGGTACCTGCTCAGGGTCGTCTCTCTGGGCGAACGTCCCGACTACGCCGCCATCTCGGAGGCACTGGGGATGCCGGTCGGCAGCATCGGGCCGACGAGGGGCCGCTGCCTGGCGGCACTGAGAAGCGCACTGGAAGCCGACACGCACTGGTCGGGAACGAGCTCGTCATGGGGATGAAGGACATGGATGCACACACCGCTGATCCGCTCGACGACGAGGACGCCCGGATCCTGGCCCTGCTGGGGCAGGCGCACGACGTGCGCGACCCGGTGCCGGACGGCCTGGTGGACCGGGTGAACTTCGCGATCACCGTCGCCGCGCTGGAGGCCGAGGTCGCCGAGCTGACCGTGATGACGGCCGAGCGGGCCGGGGTGCGCAGCGAGATGGAGATGGCGGACACGGTGACCTTCTCCGGCGCCGACCTGACCGCGATGATCGCGATCGAGCCGGAGCCCGGCGGCGGACGCCGGGTCTCGGGCTGGGCGAGCGCGACGCCGGTGAGCGTGGAGCTGCGCGGGGTGGAGCACACGGTGTCCACGCGCACCGACGACCAGGGCCACTTCGAGTTCCTGCTCGCGGAGCCGGGGCTCGTCCACCTGGTGCTGCAGCGGCTCGACGGCACCGGGTACCGCCCCCTGGTCACGCCTCCGTTCGGGGTCTGACGCCCTTGCCGAACGCAGCCGCGGAGGAGACCGCCGAGCGTCGACTGGCCGCTGGCAAGCGGTTCAACGGCCTCGGGGACTGGCCTGCCGCCGACAAGGAGCTGCGTCGTGGCATCCAGGGGTTGCCCGAGGGGCCCAGCGAGCTGCGCGCGCGCATGCTCGTGACGCTCGCACTGACGGAACTGCACCTGCACGGGCTCGACCGGGCCCTGGCGAGGCTGGCGGAGGCGCGCGCCCAGGGCGTCGAGAGCGGGTCCGCGTACGCCGCCGCGCTGGCCCACATCCAGGAGGGCACCGTCCTGATGCACGTGGGGGAGTGGGACCGGGGTCTTGCTGCGCTGCGCGCGGTGCGGCTGGCCGACCTGCGCCTGCCCCTCGAGCGTCTCGCGGTGCAGCTCAACCGGGGCCTGGCCGAGGTGACCCGGCTCGAGCTCGAGCCCGGGCGCCGCGACCTTCTCGCCGCGCTGGAGCTGTCGCTGGAGCAGGACTGGCCGGAGATGGTGTTCAAGGCGCGCCACAACCTCGGCTGCCTGGAGTACTTCGCCGGCAACCTGCCGGCCGCGATCGGGCTGATGCGGGCGGCGGACGCCATGGACGTGGAGGTCGAGCGGGTGCACGCCCGGCACGACCTCGCTCGGGTCCTGCTCGAGGCCGGGCTGCTCAGCCAGGCCGTCGCACTCCTGGAGGAGGCGGCAGCGACCGCTCGTACGCGGCGCCAACGCATCGACGAGGGCGAGATCCAGCTCGACCTGGCCCGCGCCCACCTGCTGCGCGGGGAGCCCGCCGCGGCGTCGAGTGCCGCCCGGGCCGCCGCGCGCGCCTTCGGTGCGCGTGACGCGACGTCCAGGGCCCGGTCGGCGGAGCTGATCCGGGCCGCGATCGACCTCAACCGGGGCGCCAGGACCCGCGCGCCCCGCATGGAACTGGTGGAC
>NZ_JBJEHY010000095.1:0-12879 GCF_051876515.1 Nocardioides sp.
GTGCTCATCGGGCCACCTCCCGGTCGGCGTCGGTCCCGGTGTCGGTGCCTGGTGTCGCGGAGTGGCCGGTGAGGGCGAGGAAGACGTCGTCGAGGGTGTCGCCGCCGGCCTGCGCCTTGAGGTCGGCCGGGGTTCCCTCGGCCACCAGACGGCCAGCGTCGAGCAGCCCGACCGTGTGCGCGAGCTGGTCGGCCTCCTCGAGGTACTGCGTGGTGAGCAGGACGGTGACCCCCTCGGCCAGCAGCTCGCGCACGATCTGCCACAGGTCCCGCCGGCTGCGCGGGTCGAGCCCCGTGGTCGGCTCGTCGAGGAAGATCAGCCGCGGTCGGGCGACCAGCGTCATGGCGAGGTCGAGGCGTCGCTTCATCCCGCCCGAGTACGTGGACGCCCGCCGGTCGGCGGCGTCGGCCAGGTCGAAGCGGCCCAGCAGGTCCTCGACCCGGGCCCGGGCCTCGATCCGGGGCAGGTGCGCCAGGTCGGCCATCAAGCGCAGGTTCTCGCGGCCGGTGAGCAGCTCGTCGACCGCGGAGAACTGCCCCGTCACCCCGATCGAGCGGCGCACGGCGTCGGAGTCGGTTCGGACGTCGTACCCGCCCACCCGCGCAGTGCCGGCGTCGGCGGTGATCAGGGTGGACAGGATGTTGACGACGGTGGTCTTGCCGGCGCCGTTGGGGCCGAGCAGCGCGTACACGGTGCCGGTGGGCACGGTGAGGTCGACGCCGCGCAGGACGGCGGTGGGGCCGTACGACTTGGTGAGCCCGGAGACCTCGATCGCGGTGGTGGAAGTGGTCATACCGACAGCGTGCGGGGTTGACGCTGCGTCAAGGTCAAGCCGGCACCTGCCCCGATCCGGGGCCGAGCAGGTCTGGCGTGTCGGGGCACGTGTCGCGCAGGCTGGACCCGACACCGAGGAGGCCCGTCGTGCCCGTGAGACTCACCGAGCTCGCCGTGGACTGCGACGAGCCCGAGCGCCTGGCCGCGTTCTGGTGCGCCGTCCTCGACTACGTGGTCGTCGACGCCGAGGACGGCCTGGTCACGATCGGCCCTGCCGACGAGGACGACGGGCGAGAGGGCCCCGGCGCCCCGGTGCTCACCTTCGCGCAGGTGCCGGAGGAGAAGGCGGTCAAGAACCGCGTCCATCTCGACCTCAGCCCCACCGACGGCGACCAGGACGGCGAGGTGCGACGCCTGATCGACCTCGGCGCCCGGCACACCGACGTCGGCCAGGACCCCGACGTCTCCTGGGTCGTCCTCGCTGACCCGGAGGGCAACGAGTTCTGCGTGCTGGCCGGCGAGTGAGTGTCGGCGCCGCCTGACACACTGGCCCGGTGAGCCGCCCGATCGCCCTGAACCCCGACTCCCGCGCCGCCGCCCTCGAGGCGATGGCCAGCACCGAGCTCGACGTCCTCGTCGTGGGAGGGGGAGTGGTCGGCGCCGGCGCCGCGCTCGACGCCGTCACCCGCGGTCTGTCCGCCGGCCTGGTCGAGCAGCGCGACCTCGCCTCGGGGACCTCCAGCCGGTCCTCCAAGCTGGTCCACGGCGGCCTGCGCTACCTGGAGATGTTCGACTTCGCGCTGGTCCGCGAGGCCCTCACCGAGCGCGGCCTGCTGCTGACCCGGCTCGCGCCGCACCTGGTCCGCCCGGTCCCGTTCCTCTACCCGCTCGTCCACGCATGGGAGCGCCCGTACGTGGGCTCCGGCGTCGCGCTGTACGACGCGATGGCGATGAGCGGCAAGTACGACATGGGCGTCCCGCGGCACAAGCACGTCTTCCGCAAGGAGCTGGGCCGGATGGCGCCCGACCTCAAGGTCGACGAGCTGCACGGGGCGATCCGCTACTACGACTGCCAGGTCGACGACGCCCGTCTGGTGATGACGCTGGCCCGTACGGCGGCCAACAACGGCGCGCACGTCGCCACCCGGACCCAGGTGACGGGCTTCCTGCGCGAGGACGGTCGCGTCGTGGGCGTGCGGGCGCGTGACCTGGAGAACCAGGTCGACCTCGAGATCCGCGCCAAGGCCGTCATCAACGCCGCGGGCGTGTGGACCGACCAGGTGCAGGAGCTCATCGGCGGCGAGGCCCAGCTCGACGTGGAGGCGTCCAAGGGCATCCACCTGGTGGTGCAGCGCGACCGGATCCGTTCGGAGGCCGGGTTCATCACCAAGACCGAGAAGTCGGTGCTCTTCGTGATCCCGTGGGGCGGGTTCTGGATCATCGGCACCACCGACACCCCGTGGGACCTCGACCTGGCCCACCCCGCCGCCAGCAAGGCCGACATCGACTACCTGCTCGGCCACGTCAACACGCTGCTGAAGGACCCGCTCGACCACTCCGACGTGGTCGGCGTGTACGCGGGCCTGCGCCCGCTGCTCAAGCCCGTCAAGCACGAGGGCGACCAGGGCGAGACGACCAAGCTGTCGCGCGAGCACACCGTCGCCGCGCCGGTGCCCGGCCTGGTGCTGATCGCGGGCGGCAAGCTCACCACGTACCGCGTGATGGCCAAGGACGCCGTCGACCACGCGCTCCGCGACGCCGAGCGGGTGCCCGCGTCGATCACCGAGCGGGTGCCGCTGATGGGGGCGTACGGGTACGAGACACGCACCAACCAGCGGGTCTCCCTGGCGCGTGCCTCGGGCCTCGACATCACCCGCATCGACCACCTGCTGGGCCGTTACGGCGGCCTGGTCGACGAGGTGCTCGACCTGGTCCAGGCGCGTCCCGAGCTCGGCGAGCCCCTGGTGGGGGCCGAGGACTACCTGGCCGCCGAGGTCGTCTACGCCGTGACCCACGAGGGTGCGCGGCACCTGGACGACGTGCTGACCCGGCGTACCCGGATCTCCATCGAGACCTTCGACCGCGGCGTGGTCGCCGCCCGCCCGGCGGCGCTCCTGATGGCGGCCGAGCTCGGCTGGGACGCGGCCCGCACCGACGACGAGGTCGACCACTACCTGCGCCGCGTCGAGGCGGAACGGCAGAGCCAGCTCAAGCTGACCGACCAGGAGGCCGACGAGGCTCGGGTCAGCGCTCCCGACATCGTCTGAGGCGGCATCTCGTCCGGCCCCTCGCGGGGCCGGTGGAGCGTCGTGCCCGCAGGTTCCGTACTCAAAGTATGGAAAACCTCCCGGACCCATTGACTGTAGAACGTGTTTCACTCATGCTTCCGGTGCGAGTGAGACGTGGATCACGCCATGGGAGGGCGCAATGACCGCACCGGAGCGACCCCCGTCGGACATGACGCTGAAGCGGTCGAGCCGGGACGCGGGTGAGGTGCCCGCGCGCCTCGCGGCGTGGCTGGCCGGGCGCCTGCCCGAGGGCGCGGACCCGGAGGTCACGCTCCACTCCGGCATCGACGCCAACGGCATGAGCTCGGAGACCCTCGTCCTCGACGTGGCCTGGACCCACGACGGGCAGCGCCGCACCGACGAGTACGTCGCACGGGTGGCACCGGCTCCCGAGGACTTCCCGATCTTCCCGCGCTACGACCTCGCCGGTCAGCACGACCTGCTGCGTCTGGTCGCCGAACGCACCGAGGTGCCGGTGCCGGCGGTCAGCCACCTGGACCCGACAGGCTCCGTGCTGGGCACCCCCTTCTTCCTCATGCAGCGCGTTGCCGGCCTCATCCCTCCCGACGTACTGCCGTACAACTTCGGCGACTCCTGGCTCAGCCAGGCCACCGCCGACGAGCAGCGGCGGCTCCAGGTCGCCACCGTCGACACGCTGGCCCGCCTGCACACCGTCGCCGCCCACGCGGTGCCGAGCCTCGACCCGGCCGCCCAGGGGCACGCGGGGCAGACCCTGCTGTCCCGCAACCTCGCCCGGATCACGCACTGGTACGAGTTCGCCACCGGCGACGCGGGACGCTCCCAGCTCGTCGAGCGCGGCCTCGCCTGGCTCGTGGCCAACGAACCGGCCGTCGACGACCGGGACGCCGTGCTGTGCTGGGGGGACTCCCGGATCGGCAACGTGATCTACGACGACTTCGCGCCCGTGGCGGTGCTCGACTGGGAGATGGCCACCACCGGTCCCCGCGAGCTCGACCTGGGCTGGCTGGTCTTCAGCCACGAGGTGTTCGAGTCCATCACCCAGCTGCTCGAGCTCCCCGGCATGCCCGACTTCCTGCGCGCCGAGGACGTGACCGCTGCGTACACCGAGGCCTCCGGGGTCAGCGTCGGCGACCTCACCTGGTACCGGGTGCTCGCCGGGGTGCAGTGGTGCATCGTCTTCATGCGCACCGGCATCCGCCAGGTCCACTTCGGCGAGATCCCCGCACCGGCGGTGGTCGAGGAGCTGTTCCACTGCGGGCCCCTGGTGACCCGCCTGCTCGACGAGGTGGGTGCCTGATGGTCGGCCCGATGGACGAGTACCCCATCCACCAGGCGCCGCTGCCGGTCACGTGGGCCGTCTCCAGCGACCGCAACGTGTACGACCGCTGCTACCTGATGGCGCACGACCGCAGCGGCGAGGTCATGGTGATCTCCGGCCTGGGGTACTACCCGAACCTCGGGGTCAAGGACGCCTTCCTCGCGGTCCGGCGCCGCACGCAGGGCCGCGACGAGACGACCGTGGTCCACCTGTCCGACCTCATCGACGACGACCGGCTGCGCCAGGGCGTCGGGACGTACTCGATCGACGTCGTCGAGCCGCTGCAGACGCTGCGCCTGACGCTGGCCGATACCGAGGGGATCAGCGCCGACCTGACCTGGACGGGGTCGTACCCGGTCGTCCAGGAGCTGCCGCACGTCATGCGCGCCGGCTCGCGGGTCACCCTCGACGCCCAGCGCTTCGCGCAGGTCGGCACCTGGGCGGGCACGCTCACCGTCGACGGCGAGGAGATCGTCGTGGACCCCGCCACCTGGGTCGGCACCCGCGACCGCTCCTGGGGGATCCGTCCGTCGGGGGAGGCCCCGCCCGCCGGCGCGCCCCTGGAACCCGCGTTCGACGGGATGTGGTGGCTCTACGTGCCGCTGCGCTTCGACGACTTCGCGGTCGTGCTGATCATCCAGGAGGAGCCCGACGGGCACCGTACGCTCAACGACTGCACCCGGGTCTGGCCCGACGGGCGTCGTGAGCAGCTCGGCTGGCCGCGCGTCCAGATCCGCTACGAGCCCGGCAGCCGTACGGCCACGTCGGCCACCATCACGTGCACCACGCCCACCGGTGACCCGGTGGTGCTGGAGGTCGACTCGCTGCTGGCCGCACCGCTGCACGTCGGGTGCGGGTACGGCGGCGACCCCGACTGGGCGCACGGCGCCTGGCGCGGCCCGGAGTTCGCCGAGCGACTCACGTACGACATGGCCTCGCCCGAGGTCCAGGGCCGCCTCATGTTCGGGATGGTCGACCACGTCGGTCGCGCCGTCCTCCGCGAGGAGGGGCAGCCGGACCGTACGGGCTGGGGCCTCTTCGAGCACGGCGTCCTCGGACGCCACGACCCCAGCGGCTTCGCCGACTGGTTCACCCTCGCCCCCTGACCCGCACCACCGCCGCTCACCCGGCCCCGAGTTGTCCCCCTAGAACGGAGCACCACGCATGTCCCTGGATCGCAAGGAACTCTTCATCGGCGGCGAGTGGGTGGCGCCTGCCACCGGCGACGTCCTCGAGGTCGTCTCCCCGCACACCGAGGAGGTGGTGGCCCGGGTGCCGGAGGGTTCGGTCGCCGACATCGACGCTGCGGTCGCCGCCGCCCGGCACGCCTTCGACCACGGACCGTGGCCGCGCATGACGCCCGCCGAGCGGATCGCTGTCATCGAGACCTTCTCCGGCCTGTACGCGGCCCGCATGGGCGAGATGGCCGACCTGATCACCACCGAGATGGGGTGCCCCACCTCGTTCGCCAACCTCGGCCAGGTGCCGGCGCCGTGGATGCAGATCGAGGCCTTCCTCGGGATCGCGCGGGAGTTCGACTGGGAGGCCGAGCGCCCCGGCGTCCTGGGTGCGCCCGTGGTCGTGCGCCGCGAGCCCGTCGGCGTGGTGGCCGCGATCCCGCCGTGGAACGTCCCCCAGTTCACGATCATCTCCAAGATCGTGCCCGCGCTCCTCGCGGGCTGCACCGTGGTCGTCAAGCCCGCCCCGGAGACGCCCCTGGACTCGTACCTGCTCGCCGAGCTCCTCGTCGAGGCCGGTGTGCCGCAGGGTGTCGTCAGCATCGTCCCGGCCGGCCGCGAGGTCGGTGAGCACCTCGTGCGGCACCCCGGCATCGACAAGGTCGCCTTCACCGGCTCCACCGCCGCCGGCCGCCTCATCGGCTCCATCTGCGGCGAGCAGCTCAAGCGGGTCAGCCTCGAGCTCGGTGGCAAGTCCGCCGCGATCGTGCTCGACGACGCCGACCTGGCGCACACCATCGAGGGGATCAAGTTCACCGGCCTGATGAACTCCGGGCAGGCCTGCGTGGCCCAGACCCGCATCCTGGCCAGCCGCAAGAACTACGACAACGTCGTCGAAGCCCTGGCCGCCGGTGTGGCCGGCATGAAGGTCGGCGACCCGTTCGACGCGGCCACCGAGATCGGACCGATGGTCGCCAAGCGCCAGCAGGACCGCGTCAGCGAGTACATCCGCATCGGGCAGGCCGAGGGCGCCACGGTCGTCACCGGCGGCGAGGGCATGCCGGAGGGTCTCGACCGGGGCTGGTACATCCGCCCGACCGTCTTCGCCGGCGTCGACAACGCGATGCGCATCGCCCAGGAGGAGATCTTCGGGCCGGTGCTGTCGGTCATCGCCTACGACGACGTCGACGACGCCGTCCGCATCGCCAACGACTCCGACTACGGCCTGGCCGGCACCGTGTGGACCGGTGACAAGGAGGCCGGTCTCGACGTGGCCCGCCAGGTGCGCGCCGGCACGTACGGCGTGAACACGTACACGATGGACTTCTCCTCGCCCTTCGGCGGTTTCAAGGCCTCCGGCATCGGTCGCGAGTTCGGCCCCGAGGGGCTGGCGCAGTACACCGAGCTGAAGTCGATCTACACCGAGGTCCCCGCCATGTGAGGCACCCCGGACGTCCTCCGCCGCGCCCCCGGTCCGTCGACCGGGGGCGCGGCGGCGTTCCGGGGTGGTGCTGGGGCGCGGACGTCTCAGAAGGGCTGGCGGCCCGGATCGCCGGCGTGGCCGAACGACTCGCGCAGGCCCGACGGCGTCCCGGCGGCCTCGAGGCCCGAGGCGATCCGGTCGACGGCACGTCGCGAGGGCCACGCGTGGACGGCGAACAGCACCAGGCTGACCAGCACGCCGACGACCGCGATCAGGAATCCGCCGTCGCCGGCCACGAAGGCGAGCGCGAGCGACACGAGCGCGACCGCCTCGCTGAGCGCCGTCCGGACCACCTGCTGGCTGGTCCACTGCCCGCGAACGGACCGCTGGACCTCGCCGGCGTCCGCGCCCGTGCGCAGCGGCTGCACCCGGTAGCCGACGGCGTCGATGAGGTACGACGTGGCGACCCCGGCGACCAGCAGCCCGCCCAGGTGGGCAGGGCGGACCACGTAGGCGTCCGGCCCGGAGAGCACGAACCACATCGCCAGCAGGATCACCGGCAGCATGGCGGCGACCGCGAGGGCGAGGATCCTCGAGATCACGGCGAGGGTGTCGTGCCGCACGGGCTGCGGGAAGCTCACAGGGTCTCCAGTTCCGGGAGGAGGTCCTCGACAGGCTAACCAGTTGGTGTGCACAGGCGCGGGCCGAGCGGCGTTCTCCACCGTTTGCTACTGCGGGGTAGGCAGGTGTGCGAGCGGTCACATACTCTCGGTTGCATGAGCGAGCCCACCCCCGACGGACAGACCGGCGGCCTCGTCGACGGCCCCCGCGACCCCGAGCACGACCCCAGCGCCCACTACGCGCTCGAGCGCAGCGACGTGGAGGCGCTGGCCGCCCGCCAGATCGCGACCACGGGCCGTACGCGCCTGGTGGTCTCCCCGCTCGGCGGTCAGCCGCTCGCGCACCTGCCGGAGTCCAGCGCGACCGACGTCACCGAGGCGTTCCGCCGCGCCCGGGTGGCGCAGAAGCAGTGGGCCCGCACACCGCTGGACACCCGCAGCGAGGCGTTGCTGCGCCTGCACGACCTGCTGCTCGACCACCAGGCCGAGCTGATCGACCTGGTCGTGTGGGAGTCGGGCAAGGCCCGCAAGGACGCCTTCCTGGAGGTCGCCCACCTGGCGATGACGGCGCGCTACTACGCGCGCACGGCCCACCAGCACCTCGACACCCGGCGCGTGCCCGGCCTGTTCCCGGTGCTCACCCGGGCCGAGGTCAACCGGGTCCCCAAGGGCGTCGTCGGCATCATCTCGCCGTGGAACTACCCGCTCACCCTGGCGCTGTGCGACGGGCTGCCGGCGCTGCTCGCGGGCAACGCGGTCGTCTCCAAGCCCGACAGCCAGACCACGCTGACCGCGCTGATGGCGGCGCGTCTGCTCGACCAGGCCGGTTTCCCCAAGGACCTGTGGCAGGTCGTGGTGGGCCCGCCGGCGGAGGTCGGCGGTGCCGTGGTCGCCCAGGCGGACTACGTCTGCTTCACCGGATCGACGGCCACCGGCAAGCTGATCGCCGCCCAGTGCGCCGAGCGGCTCATCGGCTGCTCCCTCGAGCTCGGCGGCAAGAACCCGATGCTGGTGCTGCACGACGCCAACCTCGACGCTGCCGCCGAGGGCGCGGTGCGCGCGGTCTTCTCCAACGCCGGGCAGCTGTGCATCTCCGTCGAGCGCCTCTTCGTGGCCGACCAGGTCTACGACCGCTTCGTGGAGCAGTTCGTGGCGCGCACCCGGGCGATGACGCTGGGGGCCAGTCAGGACTGGGCCGTCGACATGGGATCCCTGGTCAGCCAGGCCCAGCTCGACAAGGTCACCTCCCACGTGGAGGACGCCGTCGCCAAGGGCGCCCGTGTCCTGGCCGGCGGCAAGGCGCGGCCCGACCTGGGCCCGTACGTCTTCGAGCCGACCATCCTGGAGGGCGTCACCGCCTCCATGGACCTCTTCGCCGCCGAGACCTTCGGCCCGGTGGTCTCGGTGTACCGCTTCCACGACGAGGGGGAGGCGGTCGAGCGGGCGAACCAGGGCTCGTACGGCCTCAACGCCTCGGTCTGGACGCGGGACGGCGACCGCGGTCGCGCGGTCGCGCGGTCGCTGGTGGCCGGCACCGTCAACGTCAACGAGGGGTACGGCGCAGCCTTCGGCTCGCTGGCGGCCCCGATGGGCGGGATGCGCGAGTCCGGGCTGGGCCGCCGTCAGGGGGCCGAGGGCATCCTGCGCTACACCGAGACGCAGTCGGTGGGCACCCAGCGGGTGCTCCCGATCCGCCCCGTGCTGGGCATGTCGGAGGAGAGCTACGCCAAGGTGATGACCACGGCGCTGCGGGTCCTGAAGAAGGTCGGGCGGGCCTGAGGTGGCCGCGACCCACTACGACGTCCTGGTCGTCGGCTCGGGGTTCGGTGGGTCGGTCACCGCGCTGCGGCTCACCGAGAAGGGGTACCGGGTCGGCGTGCTGGAGGCTGGTCCCCGGTTCGCCGACGAGGACTTCCCGGCGACCTCGTTCGACCTCAAGAAGTACCTCTGGGCACCCGCGCTGGGCATGTACGGCATCCAGCGCATCGACGTGCTCAAGGACTGCCTGATCCTCGCCGGTGCGGGCGTCGGCGGCGGTTCGCTGGTCTACGCCAACACGCTGTACGAGCCGCTCGACGCGTTCTACCGCGACCCCTCGTGGGCGCACATCACCGACTGGAAGTCCGAGCTCGCGCCGTACTACGACCAGGCCAAGCGGATGCTGGGCGTGGTGACGAACCCGCGGCACACCCCCAGCGACGAGGTCATGCAGCAGGTGGCCGAGGAGATGGGGGTGGGGGAGAGCTTCCACCACGCGCCCGTCGGGGTCTTCTTCGGCCACGGCGAGGGCGCCGGCCTGGGCGAGGGCGGCGAGCGCGTCGCCGACCCGTACTTCGGTGGCGAGGGGCCCGAGCGCAACGCCTGCCGCAACTGCGGCGAGTGCATGACCGGCTGCCGGCACAACGCCAAGAACACGCTCGTCAAGAACTACCTGCACCTCGCCGAGAAGAACGGTGCCGTCGTGCACCCGCTGACCACGGTGACCCGGGTGCGTCCGCGCCCCGGCGGCGGGTACGAGGTCACCGCGCGCTGGACCAAGGCCAAGCTGTCCGCCCGCACGGCCGTCAAGACCTTCACCGCCGACCAGGTGGTCTTCGCCGCGGCCGCGCTCGGCACGCAGAAGCTCCTGCACAAGCTCAAGGGCACCGGCGACCTCCCGCACCTCTCGGAGCGGCTCGGGGTGCTCACCCGCACCAACTCCGAGGCGATCCTGGGCGCCATCGCTCCCGACGTCTCGACCGACTACTCCGAAGGTGTGGCGATCACCTCGTCCTTCCACCCCGACGAGCACACCCACATCGAGCCCGTGCGGTACGGCCACGGCTCCAACGCGATGTCGTTCATGCAGACGGTGCTGGCGGACGAGGTCCCCGGCGTCCCGCGGTGGCGCACGTGGCTGGGGGAGATGTGGAAGGAGCGCCGCAACGTCCTCGACCTGTACGACATGAAGCACTGGTCGCAGCGCTCCGTCATCGCCCTGGTCATGCAGACGCTCGACAACTCGATCACCACCCACGGTGTGCGGACCCCGGTGGGGTGGCGGATGACGTCGACCCAGGGGCACGGTGAACCGAACCCGACGTACATCCCGGTCGCGTACCGGGCCACCCGGTTGATGGCGAAGGTCATCAAGGGCACCCCGGGCGGCAACATCGGGGAACCGTTCGAGCGGCCCCTGACCGCGCACTTCATCGGTGGCTGCACGATCGGCGACTCAGCAGAGAGCGGCGTGGTCGACCCGTACCACCGGGTGCACGGCTACGAGGGGCTCCACATCGTCGACGGATCGACGATCTCGGCCAACCTGGGGGTGAACCCCTCGCTCACCATCACCGCGCAGGCGGAGCGCGCGATGTCGTTCTGGCCCAACAAGGGTGAGGCTGACCCGCGGCCCGGGCGGGACGAGTCGTACCGGCGGCTCGCCCCCGTGGCACCCGCCCGTCCGGCTGTCCCGCCCTCGGCCCCGGCCGCCCTGAGACTGCCGATCGTCGGCATCAGCTGAGGCCGTACCCCCGTCCTGACAGGACCTGAGGGCAGGACCGGCACTGTTCGGTCCTGCCCTTAGACTGTGGCCCCGTGATCAGGAGGAGGGTGCGCCGTGCGGTCGACACAGCGCGCTTGCGGTGCGGCGGAGGTCGACGTGACGTCGGTGCACCAGGTGCAGCGTGGCCATGTCCACCTCCTCGATGGTGTGCGTCGTGCGTGACGGACGCTCTATCTAGGCAATGTATAGCAACTTTCTAGACTTAAGACAAGCGGCGACCGTTCGTCACCGTGTGCGGGCTGCCGGCCGAGCGCCGATAGACTGCGCTCCGTGACGCAGACTCCCGAGCACGACCTTGTTCTCGTCGTCGACTTCGGCGCCCAGTACGCCCAGCTGATCGCGCGCCGCGTGCGCGAGGCCCGGGTCTACTCCGAGATCGTCCCGCACACCCTGCCGGTGGCCGAGATGCTGGCGCGCCAGCCCAAGGCGATCATCCTGTCCGGCGGCCCCTCGAGCGTGTACGCCGACGGTGCTCCGGGCATCTCCTCCGAGGTCTTCGAGGCGGGCGTGCCGGTCTTCGGCATGTGCTACGGGTTCCAGCTGATGGCGCAGGGCCTGGGTGGCGAGGTGGCCCGCACCGGCAACCGTGAGTACGGCCGTACGCCGCTCCAGGTCAGCGACGCCGGCACCCTGCTGGCGGGGCTGCCCAGTGAGCACAACGTGTGGATGTCGCACGGCGACTCCGTGGCCCGCGCGCCGGAGGGCTTCCGGGTCCTGGCGGCCACGGCCGACACCCCGGTGGCGGCGTTCGAGAACGTCGAGCGCGGCTTCGCGGGCGTGCAGTGGCACCCGGAGGTCCTGCACTCCGAGCACGGTCAGGCCGTCCTCGAGCACTTCCTGCACGACATCGCCGGCTGCCGGCAGACGTGGACGATGGTCAACATCGTCGAGGAGCAGGTCGAGATCATCCGCAACCAGGTCGGCGAGGGTCGCGCGATCTGCGCGCTGTCGGGCGGTGTGGACTCGGCGGTGGCCGCCGCGCTGGTGCAGCGTGCGATCGGTGACCGCCTGACCTGCGTCTACGTGGACCACGGCATGATGCGCCTGGGTGAGACCGACCAGGTGCGCTCCGACTTCGAGGAGGTCTTCAGCACCCTCGACGTGGTCGACGCGGAGGCCCAGTTCCTCGGCGCGCTGGCCGGCGTCACCGAGCCGGAGACGAAGCGCAAGATCATCGGCCACGAGTTCATCCGCACGTTCGAGGACGCCCAGGTGCGGGTCTTCGGTGAGGCGGGTCCGGGCGAGACGGCGTTCCTGGTGCAGGGCACCCTGTACCCCGACGTGGTGGAGTCCGGTGGCGGCGCTGGCACCTCGACGATCAAGTCGCACCACAACGTGGGTGGCCTGCCCGAGGACATGATGTTCGAGCTGATCGAGCCGCTGCGCGCGCTGTTCAAGGACGAGGTCCGCGCGGTCGGCGAGCAGCTCGGTCTGCCCGAGCGCATGGTGTGGCGCCAGCCCTTCCCTGGCCCCGGTCTGGGCATCCGGATCATCGGTGAGGTCACCAAGGACCGTCTCGACACCCTGCGTCAGGCCGACGCGATCGCCCGCGAGGAGCTGACCAAGGCTGGCCTGGACCGCGAGATCTGGCAGATGCCGGTGGTGCTGCTGGCCGACGTGCGCTCGGTGGGCGTGCAGGGCGACGGCCGCACGTACGGACACCCGGTCGTGCTGCGCCCCGTGACCTCCGAGGACGCCATGACGGCCGACTGGGCGCGTCTGCCGTACGAGGTGATGGAGAAGATCTCCACG
>NZ_JBJEHY010000096.1:0-2454 GCF_051876515.1 Nocardioides sp.
CCAGGAGCTGACGGGCGGTGCCACCGAGCACGGTCTCGATCGCCAGGCGCCACTTCTGCTCGCCGGGGTGCACGTCGATGAGCTCGGCCAGGAACGGCAGCTCCTTGACGTCCATCCCGGCCGCCTGGGCAGCCTCGCGACGCATCCGGTCGAGGTAGCCCGGCACGCGACCGGTCCGCCCCTCCAGGGAGGCCCGCTCGGCCTGCAGGTTGCTGCGGTCCTGCTGCGGCGACCAGGCGTCACGGAGGACGCGGTCGCGCTCGGTGGCGGCCTCGCGGCGGCGGCCCTCGTACTCGAGCAGGAAGTCGTCGGCCGCCTCCAGCGCCGCCTCGAACCCGTCGCTGCTGGTCAGGTCGGCGCTGAGGTGGCGGGTGCGCTCGTGGAGGTCGTTGGCGCGCTCCTGCCGGTCGGCCAGGCGCGACTGCTCCACCTCGATCTCGGCGGCGAGCCGCTCGAGGGCCTCGCCGCCCGAGGCACGGTGCTCCGCGCGCGTGCTCTCCAGGTCGCGGCTCAGGGACGCGTACCGCTCGTCGGCCTCGACCAGGTCGGCGGAGACCTTGGCCCGCTCGTCCTTGACCCCGTCCACGGCGCCGCTCAGCAGCCGCGCCCGGGTGCGCAGGCGCCACAGGTGCAACGGGGTGTCCCCGCCCCGCGTGACTCCGTACGAGTCGAGGGCGTCCATCCGACGCAGGGCGACGTCCTTGCGCTCGGCCAGGTCGGGCAGCGGCTTGAGCAGGCGCTCCTTGCGCTCGGCCAGGACGATCTCGTTGTAGCCGGACTCCAGGTAGTCGAAGTGCTCGATCGCCTGGTCGGCCGCCGCGAAGGTGGCCGGCGTCTCCAGCACCGTCTCCTTGTAGAGCTCGTCGACCGTGCGGATCGGGGCGCCGGCCTGCACGCGGGCCAGCATGCGCAGGGCCTTGGCCCCGTCTCCCCCCGCTCCGATGCCCAGCCGCGCGAAGAGCGTGTTGGAGAACGCCTGGTAGGTGTGGTGCACCTGGATCTCGTCGAACTGCTGGCGCAGGACCCGCGGGTTGAAGCGCTGCGCGGCAGCCGGCGCGAGGTCGGCCAGGTCGACGGCGGCCTCGATCGTGGCCATCCGGGCGGTGATGTCGGTCGAGCGGACCACGTGCTTGGGGACGTAGTACAGGCGCAGCGCCGTGAACCGGCGGTCACGGTCGTCGACGAACGTCGCCGCGACGCCACCCCAGGTGTCGGCCCGGTCGCCGCGCAGCACCTTGAGCTTCTCGCGGCCGGTCTGCTCGTCGGCCGAGGAGTCGACCACGCCGCGCAGGTACGTCAGCAACGTGCGCTGGCCCTCGCTGCGGGCCCGCCCCACGGTGGCGTCGTTGGACGCCCCGTTGAACTTCGTGTCCGAGGGCATCATCAGCGCGGTGTACGCGTCGAGGAGGGTCGACTTGCCCGAGCCGGAGTGGCCGGAGAGGAGGTTGGACGACGGGTGGAACTCGACCCGCTTGACCCCGGCGAAGCCACCCCAGTTGACGACCTGGAGTGACTCGATGCGCCACTGGCTGTCGGGCGCGGCCTCCACGGCCGCGGAGCGGTTGGGCATCTCGACCTGTTCCCCGAACAGGGTCGTGAGCGTCGTCATGCGTCACCCTCCTCCGCCGACTCCTCGGCCTCCCAGTCGTCACTCTCGTCCGCCGACGCGGCGGCGGTGAGCGTCTGCGTCTCCTCGGGCCGGTTGCGCTCGCGGAACGCCTGCAGCAGCTCGTACAGCTTCTCGATCGGCAGCATCGCCTCGACCGCCGGCGAGACCTCCCAACGGTCGGCCGTGGACAGGCCCACCAGGAGGCCGGTCTTGTAGACGTTGGCGATGGCGTTGCGGGCCCGGTCGAGGTCGCCGGCCTCGTCGGTGGCGTCGACCGGCCGGAACCCGGCGACGTAGTCGAGCAGCTCGGAACGCTCGATGAAGGCGCGCGGGTTGCCCAGGGCCGCCTCGGCGCGGACGTGGTCGCGCAGCTTGACCAGGACCAGGGTCTCCTCCCGGCTCCAGGCCTTGTCGTGCAGCAGCGTCGGGAACCGGTCGCCGCCCTCGGAGAGCGCCTGCCGCTTGAACGCCACCTCGGGACGCTCGGTCACGACCAGCTCGAGGAAGAGGTCGGCCATCCGCGAGGTCACCTCGGAGCGGTTCTCCACCAGCGTGCGCCACTCGCGGGGGTGCGAGCGCGGCGTGATGAAGCGGTGCTTGAGCAGGACCACGAGGGTCTGGCGCACGCCCAGCGGCAGGGTGCCGGTGTCGCCCTCCCACAGGGAGACGCTCGTGGGGTCCTCCCACTCCTCGGCGAACGTGGCGTCGAAGGTCTCCCCCACCGCTGGCGCGGCGTCGGTGACGACGTCGGTCTGCTGGTCCATCACAGCTCCTGGGTCGGTGCGAGGTCGGAGTTGTCGGCGGTGTGGCCGACCGGACGGGCGGAGTGGCGGGGCACGCTCAGC
>NZ_JBJEHY010000097.1:0-9557 GCF_051876515.1 Nocardioides sp.
CCTTCGACCTGCGCGGCGCGATCGAGTTCGAGAACGGCGTCCTGGCCGCCCGCCGGATGCCGGACGGTGGCTGGGAGCTCGACACCGAGCGGACCGGGACGCGGCAGTTCGACATCCTCCTGGTCGCCAACGGGCACCACTGGGACCCGCGCCTGGCCGACAAGCCCGGCGAGTTCACCGGGACCACGATGCACTCGCACTCGTACATCGACCCCTCCACCCCGCACGACCTGCGGGGCAAGCGGATCCTCATCATCGGCATCGGCAACAGCGCGGCCGACATCGCCGTCGAGCTGTCCAGCCGCACGCTGGACAACGAGGTCGTCATCTCGACGCGCTCCAGCGCGTGGATCGTCCCGAAGTACATCGCAGGCAAGCCGGCCGACAAGTACTACGCCACCTCGCCGTACCTGCCGGTGGCCTGGCAGCGCAAGGCGGTCCAGCTGATGCAGCCGGTCTCGGCCGGACGCCCCGAGGACATCGGCCTACCCACCCCGAACCACAAGTTCTTCGAGGCCCACCCGACCCAGTCCGTCGAGCTGCCGCTGCGTCTGGGCTCGGGCGACCTGCGCGCCAAGGGCGACGTGGAGCGCTTCGACGGACGCACCGTGGTCTTCGCCGACGGCTCGGCCGAGGAGTTCGACGTCGTCGTCCACGCGACCGGCTACAACATCACGTTCCCGTTCTTCGACCCCGAGCTGATCAGCGCCCCCGACAACGAGATCCGTCTCTACAAGCGGATCTTCAAGCCCGGCTTCGACGACCTCGCCTTCATCGGCTTCGCCCAGGCGACGCCCACGCTCTTCCCCTTCGTGGAGAGCCAGACCCGTCTGGTGGCCGCGTGGCTCGTGGGCCGCTACGCCCTGCCGCCGCTCGCGGACATGGAGCGCGTCATCGACGAGGACGCCGCCAAGTACACCGCGCACATGGTGCAGCGGCCCCGGCACACCCAGCAGGTCGACTACTTCCTCTACGAGCACGACCTGCGGGCCAAGGAGCTGCCGGCCGGCACGGCACGGGTGGGCGCGTGAGCGAGGAGCGCCGCTGGGCGCGGATGGTCGACCGTCGGGCGGTCAACCGCGGGGACGTACGGCGGGAGGCGCTGCTCGCAGCGCTGGACGAGCTGCTGCGCGAGCAGTCGCTGGGCGAGGTCAACGTCGCGGAGATCTCGCGGCGCGCGGGCGTCACCCGTTCGGCGTTCTACTTCTACTTCGAGAACAAGCCGATGGCCGCCCTCGCCCTGATGTCCGACCTGTACGAGGCCTCCTCGGAGGCCACCGACTGGTTGGTCAAGGCCGAGGGCGAGCCCGCGGAGAGGATCCGGCGGGTCGTCACGGCCCTCTTCGACTCCGTCGACCGGGCGCCGCACACCTACCGGGCCCTGCTGGAGGCGAGCGCGGCCAGCGAGCGCGTGCGCGAGCTGTACCAGGAGGGACGGGCCGAGTTCGCGGAGATGGTCGCGGACATGATCCGCACCGAGCGGGCCGCCGGGCGCGCCATCGACGGCCCCGACGCCTCCGCCCTGGCCCGGGTGCTCCTCGACGTCAACGACCACGCGGTCGAACGGCACGCGACCGGCGCAGGGCCCGACCGCGAGGACCACATCGACGCCCTGACCCACCTCTGGACCCTCAGCCTCTACGGGAGCAACCGATGACCAGCACCTTCACCTTCACCTCTGGCGGGGAGCGCTGCGCCGCGACCCACTTCCCGGCGGCCGCTGACGGACCGAGGCCCGTGGTGGTGCTCGCCCACGGCCTGGCGGGCACCCAGGACGCCGGCCTCGCCCCGTTCGCCGAGGCGTTCGCCGCTGCCGGGCTGCACGCGGTCACGTTCGACTACCGCGGCTTCGGGGCCAGCGGCGGTACGCCCCGGCAGGTGGTCTCCCTGTCCGGACAGATCGCCGACCTGCACGCGGCGGTCGACGCGGCGAAGGCACTGCCCGGGGTCGACGGGCGCGTGGTGCTGTGGGGGATCTCGCTGGCCGGGGGCCACGTGGTCCAGGTGGCCGCGCAGCGCGCCGACGTGGTCGCGCTGGTCTCCGCCGTACCCCTCGTCGACGGGCTGGCCGCGGCCGGCCTGGCGGCCAAGCACCACCGGCCCACCCAGCTGCTGGCCTCCACCGGACGGGGCATCGCCAGCGCGGTCGGCTCCAAGCTGGGGCGCCCGCCCCGGATGATCCCCGTGGTCGCCCGGCCCGGGGAGGTCGGCGCACTGACCACGCCCGGCGCCTACGAGGACTACCTGGCCGTCGCCGGCCCCACCTGGCGCAACGAGGTCGCCGCGGACGTGGTCATGGAGCTCGGCACCCGGGCGCCGGCAAAGGCCGCCGCGTCCCTGACGGTCCCGTGGCTGGTCCAGGTGGCCGACTTCGACTCCAGCGCCCCGCCGCACGCCGCGATGAAGGCGGCCTTCGCGGGCCGGGCCGAGGTGCGTCACTACCCGGGCGACCACTTCGACCTGTTCCCGGGCAAGCCGTTCCACGAGCCGGCCGTACGACACGCCCTCCACTTCCTGGGGCGGGTGCTCGACCGCACGCCCGAGACCGTCCACTGACCCGACCCCTGCGCACCCACTGGAGAAGACCATGGCAACCACCCACACCACCGTCGTCATCGGTGCCGCGTCCGGCATCGGGGCGGCCACGGCCGACCTCCTCGAGTCCTCGGGACACACCCTGGTACGCGCGGACCTCAACGCCTCCGAGGGCGTGCTCGCCGTGAACGTCGCCGACGAGGAGAGCGTCGCCGGGCTGTTCGACGAGGTCGTGGCCAAGCACGGGGGTTTCACGGGCGTCGTGAACTGCGCCGGGGTGAGCTCGTTCGGGCACGTCGTCGACCACGACACCGCCGAGTTCCGGCGCGTGGTGGACGTCAACCTCGTCGGCGCCTACCTGGTGCTCAAGCACGCCGGGCAGGGGGTCGACGACGGTGGCTCGCTGGTCACGCTGTCGTCGCTCAACGCGCGTCAGCCGGGACCGGCGATGGCGGCGTACTGCTCGTCCAAGGCCGGGGTCGCGATGCTGAGCCAGGTGGCCGCGATGGAGCTGGCCGCGCGGCGGGTACGGGTCAACACCGTCGCCCCCGGACTGATCGTCACCCCGCTCACCGAGCCCGCGATGGGGATCCCGGGCGTGCGGGACGACTACCTCGAGAACACGCCCCTGGGCCGCAGCGGCGAGCCCGCCGAGATCGGCGGAGCGGTGCGCTACCTGCTCTCCGACGACGCGGCCTGGGTGACGGGGGAGACGATCGACATCAACGGCGGCGCGCACCTGATGCGCTATCCCGACCTGCACAAGCACGTGACGGCGGCGTTCGGGTGAGTCGCCGCGAGATCCCCGCAGACGCCTTCGCCGGGCGTACGGCGATCGTCACCGGCGGCGCGTCGGGCATCGGCGCCGCGCTCGGGCGGGCACTGGTGGCGGCCGGGGCGCACGTGGTGCTGGCCGACCTCGACGGTCCGGGTGCGGACCGGACCGCCTCCGCGACGACCGGTCCGGGCACGGCGCGCGGGGCGGCGCTCGACGTGACCGACGCGGCCGCGGTCCAAGCGCTGGTGGACAGCGTCGTGGTGGAGCACGGCCGTCTGGACCTGATGTTCAACAACGCCGGGATCACGTTCATCGGGGCCACGGAGGACCTGACCCTGGAGCAGTGGAACGCGATCATCGACGTCAACATCCGGGGCGTCGTGCACGGCGTCGCCGCGGCGTACCCGCGGATGATCGCCCAGGGCAGTGGCCACGTCGTCAACACGGCCTCCATGGGCGGGCTGATGGCCGCGGGGCTGCTGACGGCGTACGTCACCACCAAGCACGCCGTGGTCGGGCTGTCACTGGCGTTGCGGACCGAGGCCGAAGCCCACGGCGTCGGGGTGACGGTGGTGTGCCCGGCCGCCGTGGACACGCCGATCCTGGACAAGGGCGAGATCGGCCCGTTCCGGGGCAGGGACTACTACCTGGAGGGTCAGGGAATCAAGAAGCCCGTCGACCCGGACGTGCTGGCGGCCAGCGTGCTCTCGGCGGTGCTCGAGAACCGTTCCACCGTCATCGAGCCCGTCCAGTCGCGCATCGCGTACCGGTTGCAGGGTCTCGCCCCGCGGTTCGTGGAGCGGAGCGCGGCACGGTTCGTGGCACGGCAGATGAGGCGCGCCGGTGCGCGTCGCTGAGGCGTCCAGCGGGCTCCCGGACGCTCGCCGCGTCCTTGACTGAGGTGGGCAGGTCGGTACGTTGGAGGGAGCAACGTCGTCGGAGTCCCCGGCACGGACGGGGGCCCGGCGTTCTCGGGTCGCCGCCCCCGCGGCGACGTCGCTGCCCAGACCTGAGGTGTCCTGATGACGGATCCCGTGTCCGCCCGCCCGGATCTGACCATGCCCCGCGAGGAGCGGATGTCCCGGACCAGGGACCTGCTCGTACGGGCCCGGGAGGCTCCGCCGGGGGAGCGGGAACGGCTGCTCGACGAGGTCGTGATCCTCAACCGCTGCGTCGCGGAGTCCATCGCGGCGCGTTACGAGGGGCGGGGCCTGGCCACCGAGGACCTCCGACAGGTCGCCTGCGAAGGATTGGTGAAGGCGGTGCACCGGTTCGACGCGAGCAGCGGGAAGGACCTCCTCACCTTCGCCGTCCCGACCGTCCGTGGCGAGCTGCGGCGCCACTTCCGCGACCACGGCTGGGTGGTGCGTCCACCACGGCGCATCCAGGAGCTGCAGCAACGCATCGGTCGTGCCGCCGACGACCTGCGCCAGCAGCTGGGGCGCGACCCCAGCACGGAGGAGGTCGTGGCCGACATGGGCGTCGACCCCGAGGAGTACGCCGCCGCGCTCGAGGCGTACGGGTCGTTCGTCCCCGTCTCGTTGGACCAGGCCACCACCGCGGGCGGTGACCAGCCCCTGGTGGACACGCTCCCCGACGAGTCCGCCGACCAGCGGGCTGCCGAGGCGCGGCTCGTCCTGGCCCCCGTGGTGCGCGAGCTCCCCGCGCGGGACCGGCGGATCCTCTACCTGCGGTTCTTCGAGGAGCGCACCCAGGCCGAGATCGGCGCCGAGCTGGGGGTCACCCAGATGCAGGTCTCCCGCCTGCTGTCAGGGATCTTCGAGCGGGTGCGCGAGGCGGTCGGTCCCGGCGCGAGGGCCGGATGAGGAGGTCAGGCCGCGACGTGCGGCATCGCCACCTGGGTGAGCACCTGGTGGGCGGCGCAGCCGTCGGGCGCCACCACCGTGAACGTGGCTCCTGAGGCGACGGCCAACTGCAGGTAGTGGAAGAGGACCTGGACCGCCGGGCCGGACAGCCGGGTGACGTCGCTGAGGTCGACGCGGACGTCCTCGGTGCCCGCGTGAGTCGCCTCGTGGACCTGGGCGCGGAAGCTGTCGGAGTCGGCGTCGCAGACGTCCCCGGACACCGTGAGCGTCCCGCCCGTGGCGCTGCTCCCCATCGGTGACGAGGGAGGCTGGACCCCGGACGTGCCGGAACGCAGGAGCATCACGGGACGCCCGATGGACTGCTCGAGCACCACGCTGGTGCCGCGTACGTCCCGCACCAGCCGCATCGCGTCGACCAGGCCACCGGCGCGGACCAGGCCCCGTCCGCCGTGCGTGCCCGCGGTGGGGCGCCAGCGTCCCTGGTCGCTGACCCGGACCCGCAGGACCGCGGTGGTGTCGAGGTCCGCCTCGAGGCGCAGCAGTCCGGGGCCCGGGGAGTCGAGGTACGCGTGCACCACCACGTTGCCCGCCAGCTCAGCCACCGCCTGGGTCAGCGCCAGGCGGTCGAGCATGCCGGCCCCGACGACGTCCAGCCATCCCTGGAGCTCGGCCACGGCGGCAGGGACCTGCGCCGCCTCGGCCGAGGTCTCCACGGCCAACGGGCGGGGGAGTCCGGTGCGCTCGGCGACGAGCAGGGCGACGTCGTCGCGGAAGCCGTGCGGGACCTGCAGGGCGGACAGCACCTCGGCGCAGATCTCCTCGCCCCGCTGCTCGGCGGTGCGGCCAGTGCCGGAGACCGCTCGCCACCGCTCCAGCGTGGCGCCCAGGCGGGCCGATCCGTCGGCGACCCGGCCGTCGCGGGCGGTGAGGAGCCCGTTGGTGTGCAGCACCAGGACGTCCCCGACCTCCAACCGGGTGGCGGCCAGCGAGGCGGTCCCGCCCATCCCCAGGGGCCGTGACGGAGCCAGGTCCAGCCCGGTCGCGGCTGCCCGCCCCGGCGCTGCCCGGGAGGCCAGCGGGGCGGGGTGGCCGGCGGTCGCGACCTGCAGGTCCCCGGTGCCCTGGTCGACCAGGGCGACGGCCAGACTCGCCCCGGTCGCAGCACCGGATCCCGCCGCGTACCGGTCGACGGCAGCCATGGCCTGGGAGAGTCCGGCCCCGCTCTCCAGGCTCCCGCGGAGCACGGCCAGCAGGCGTACGGCGGAGGTCGAGGCCCGCGGACCGGCGCCGAGGGTGTCCACCACGGCCAGCGCGACCCGGCCGCCCGGCAGCGCGACGGCCTTGAGGCCGTCGCCCCGCTGGTCCCCGCCGTCGGAGCTGAGCACGTACCGTCCGGTCACCGACAGCCCGGGAAAGACGGGCAGGACGTCGGGCAGCGCGGCGTCGAGAGCGTCCATCCCTGACTCCACGTCGGCCCCTCCTCCGGTTGCGCCTCACGGTCCGGTACCCACTGGGCGGGTCCTGACTCCTCCGGGTGCGGCCGGGCCGGCGGGGCCGGTCGGGTGCCGCACGGCGGCAGCGTACCCGCCGCTCGGGGGCCGGGACGGTGAGCTGAACCCGTTGCCGTGGCTCCCGGGGATGGTCAGGATGGGCGGGTGCGCAGGAGCTCACCGGAGGAGCCGGGCTGGACGAGACGGCGCGCGGGCCGCGGTTTCACCTACGTGGACGCCCGGGGTCGGCGCGCCGGGGCCGACACCCGCGCCCGGCTGGAGTCGCTCGCCGTCCCGCCGGCGTGGCGCGAGGTCTGGATCTGCGCCGATCCGGACGCCCACCTGCAGGCCGTCGGCACCGACGACGCCGGCAGGCGGCAGTACCTCTTCCACCCGGACTGGGTGGCGGCGCGGGCGCGCGAGAAGTACGACCGGGTCCTCGAGCTGGGGCGGCGGCTGGGCCGGGCCCGCGTTCGCGTGGGGCGTGACCTGCAACTGGAGCGGGTGCCGCTGGAGCGGGCGTGCGCGACGGCCTTCCGCATGCTCGACCTGGGGGCCCTGCGCATCGGCAACGACGTGTACGCCGACGAGGACGGGGGTTTCGGTCTCACCACCCTCGAGCGCCGGCACGCGCGACGCCGGGGCGAGGTCCTGCACCTGGACTTCGTCGGCAAGTCCGGGGTCGAGCACCACGTCGAGATCTCCGACGTCGAGGTGCTGGCCGCCGTCGAGGCGATGCGCCGGCGTCGGGGAAGCCCGGACCTGCTGTCCTACCGCGGCGATCGCTGGCGAAGCCTCGGACCCACCCACGTCAACGACTACGTGCGCAGCGCGACCTCGGTGGAGGTGACCGCCAAGGACTTCCGGACCTGGCACGGCACGGTGGTGGCGGCCAGAGCACTCACCGAGGCCGCCCGGGCACAGTCGTGGGACGAGGAGGGCCCGCCCCGCGGCTGGGAGTCCGTCGCGTGGGAGGCCGCCGCCGAGCTGCTGGGGAACTCGCCGGCGCAGGCCAGGGAGTCGTACGTGGACCCGCGCGTGGTCGAGGCGCACGCCGGTGGTCGCAGGCTGCGGCCGTGGCGGGACCGGCGCGACCTCGAGCGTGCCGTGCTCCAGCTGGTCGAGGCGACCTGAGGTCTGGTCCTCGGCGCATGGAAGGACGGTGACCGGGTACCGCCCGGGCAGCAGTTCCTCGGCCCGCGCCGGGCGCGGGCCGACGTCCGCCACGGGGCTGCGGCCCTCCCGTACGCCGTGCGAGGGCCGCAGCCCCGCCCTGCCACGTGAGGAGACGTGCATGACCCGCTACGGCTACTTCCTGTCCACCGAGGAGTACGGACCCCACGAGCTCGTGGAGCAGGCCGTGCTCGCCGAGGAGGCCGGCTTCGAGGCCCTGTGGATCAGCGACCACTTCCACCCCTGGAACGACGAGCAGGGGCAGAGCCCGTTCGTGTGGTCGGTGATCGGGGCCCTCGCCCGGGCGACGTCCCTGGAGGTCACCACCGCCGTCACCTGCCCCACCGTTCGGATCCACCCGGCGGTGGTGGCCCAGGCCGCCGCGACCAGCGCGGTGATGCTCGAGGGGCGGTTCCGTCTGGGGGTGGGCAGCGGAGAGGCGTTGAACGAGCACGTCACCGGGCAGGTGTGGCCCAGCGTGGAGGTGCGTCTGGAGATGCTGGAGGAGGCGGTCGCGGTGATCCGTCGCCTGTGGGAGGGCGACGTGGTGAACCACCGGGGCCGCCACTACACCGTCGACACGGCCAGGATCTACACGCTGCCCGAGCGTCCGCCGCAGGTCCTGGTCTCCGGGTTCGGGCCGCAGGCCACCGACCTGGCGTCACGCATCGGTGACGGGTACGTGACGACGTCGGTCGACACCGACCTGCTCAGCCGGTTCAAGGCCGGCGCTGGCGGCAGGCCGGCGCCCATCGGGGGCAAGGTGGCCTGGGCACCGACTCGTGAGGAGGGGGTGCAGCACGCGCACCGGCTGTGGAGCACCAGCGGCCTGCCCGGCGAGCTGGCCCAGGTGCTTCCCTCGCCACGCCACTTCGAGCAGGCGGCTCAGCTGGTGACCCCGGAGCAGACGGCCGCCACGGTCGTGGCCGGTCCGAGGGTCGAGGACCACGTGGCGTTCCTGCGCGAGCGGGCGGAGGCCGGGTTCGACGAGGTCTTCGTGGCACCCATGGGGCCGTACGCCCGGGAGATGATCCGGGCGTACGGCCGTGAGGTGCTGCCCGCGGTGCGGGGCTCGGTGGGACGGTGACGCGTCACCGCCCCACCGCTCGGGCCAGCTGGGCCTTGTTCATGGACGAGCGGCCCTTGACGCCCTTGGCCCGGGCCTCGGCGTAGAGCTGCTCCTTGGTGCGGCCGCCGGGCCCGCTGTGGCTGCGCAGCCCGCCCCGGCGACCCGACGAGATGTCCTCGGTGGAGGTACGGCTCGCCTGCCTGCTCTCGCCGTGGCGGGCGCGCTCCTTGTTGACGGTGCGTGCAGCGATCTCCTCGGCGTCGTCCGTGGACTCGCCGCGCTCGCGCAGGCCTTCCTTGATGTGCTCGTACTGGCGTTCGCGCTTCGCGCTCCAGGCCTTCTGGGGCATGGCGTCACTCCTGGTCGGTGGGGCGGGTGGGGTGCACGTCGGAGCCGAGCCGGTGGGCCGGCGCGGGGTGCGGGTCGGTGGTGTCGACGTCGAGCCGCTCGGGGTCATGGGCCTGGCGCTGCGACCGGCGGGCGTCGAGCCACCACAGGCCCACGAACACGGCCAGCACGACGGCGGCGACCGCGACGTACACGATGACGTTGTCCATCGGAACTCCTCGGCTGGTTGGGATCGATCGGTCCCTGCGCGGTACCCGACGGACGGTGCGGCAAACGGTGGGTGCATGGATCGCTGCGGTCCGGGTACCGCTGTTCACGGTCGAGCGGGAGGAGCCTGT
>NZ_JBJEHY010000097.1:9657-12839 GCF_051876515.1 Nocardioides sp.
CCTTCGAGGTGCGCACCCACGACGGGAGCCGCTACGACTTCGACTCGGTGGAGTGCGCGGCCCGGGTGCTGGCCCCAGCCTGCGTGAACTGCGGCACCCGCATCCTCGGGCACGGGGTGCAGGACGAGTTCCACGTCTTCTGCTGCGCCCACTGCGCGCGGACCTCGGGCGCCACCGGCCCCGTGGACCGGGTCAGCAGCGGATCCTGAGGTTCACTGGACACCTGTGCAGTCACCGTCTTGAATGGGCCCCGCCTGACAGGAAGGGGCCGGGGATGGTGGCAGTGGTGACGGGATCGAGCCGGGGGATCGGACGTGCGGTGGCCGAGCACCTCGCCGCACGGGGTGTCGCGGTCGTGGTCAACGGTCGCGACGAGTCGGCCCTGGCCGACACCGTCGCCGCGGTGAGGGCGGCTGGTGGCACGGCTGTCGGGGTGCCGGGACGGGGGCAGGACGAGGCCGTCGTTGCCGACCTCGCCGCCGCGGCCGCCGACCTCGGGGGAGTGACCCGCCTGGTCAACTGCCTCGGTGTCCCCGAGCCGGTCGGGACCTCCATCCTCGACGTCTCTCCCGCGGCCTTCGACGAGCTCATCGCCGTGCACCTGCGCGCGACCTTCCTGACCTGCCGCACCTTCGCGCCGCTGCTCGCCGAGGCCGGGGGTGGCGCGATCGTCAACACCGGCTCCCACGCCTTCCTCGGGATGTACGGCGGTACCGGGTACGCGGCCGGCAAGGGAGGCGTGGTCAGCCTGACCTGGGCGATCGCCGCCGACCTGGCCGAGCACGGCGTACGCGCCAACGTGGTCTGCCCGGGTGCGCGCACGCGGCTGTCGACGGGGCCGGAGTACGAGGGGCAGATCGCATCCCTCCACGCGCGGGGACTGATCGACGACATGGTGCGCGACGCCTCGCTGGCGCCGGCCGGTCCCGAGCACGTCGCCCCGCTCTACGCCTACCTGGCCGGACCGGCGTCGGCGCCCCTCACCGGAGAGGTCTTCGTCGGCTCCGGCGGGTACGTGGGGCGGGTCGCGCGACCGACCGACGAGTTCGTCGCCTGGCACCCGGACCCGGCGGCCGAGCCGTGGGACGACGCGTCGCTGGCCGCGGTGCTCGGCCAGCGCCCGGTCGGGGCCTAGGCTGATCCCGTGGTCGACGACTCCTGGTTCTCCCCGCGACGCGGGCTCAACGCGCGGCAGACCGCGACGGTCGAGAGGATCTTCGACGCCGCCGAGGCGTTCCTGGCCGACCGCGGCTACGAGGAGCTGACCCTGCGGCTGGTCGCGGCCGACACCGGCGTCTCCTCCGCGACGGTGTACACGTACTTCTCCTCCAAGAACCACCTGTGCGCGGGGGTCTTCTGCCGCTACGTGCTGCAGGCAGGTGCGCCGGAGTTCGCCGGTGACGTCGTGGAGCGGGTCCAGCAGGTGGTGCGGCACCTCAGTGCCACCATCGCCTCGGCGCCCACCCTGGCCAGCGCGGCCACCCGCTCCCTGATGGCACCCGAGGAGGACGTGGCCGAACTCCGGATGACCTTGGGCACCCACTGGGCCTCCCTGTTCCACCGGGCGCTGGGGGAGGCCTCGACGCCCGAGCTCAACGAGGCGCTGCTGCTGAGCTTCTCCGGCGCGCTGCTGCACGCCGGCATGGGTGCGTTGGCGTACGAGGACCTGGTCGGGCACCTGTCTCGGGCCGTCGAGACGGTCCTGCGCGGCAACGTCCAGTCGTAGGACCCCGCGAGGTCCCACGCGTCCCTCCCGTACCACCGGGTGGGGAAGTCTTACCTGTTGTGGCCGTTGCAACCCCTACAACGTGACGAAGTCCCCGCCTGAGCGGGGACTTCGACACCGGGGCAGCGGCCCTCAGATCCGGATGTCGGCCCGCAGCCCGGCGAACCCGCGCACGGCCACGGGCGAGGGTGCGCCGCGGTCCGGCGCCTCGTCCTCGGCGGGGCGGCGTACGGCGAACTGCTCGCGGTAGAGGCGCGCGTACAGGCCGTCCTCGTCGGCCACCAGCTCGGCGTGGGTGCCCTGCTCGACCAGGCGTCCCTCGGCGAGCCCGAAGATGACGTCGGCGTTGTGGATCGTGGAGAGCCGGTGTGCGATGGCCAGAGTCGTACGCCCCTGCGTGGCGCGCTCCAGCGCCTCCTGGACCAGCCGCTCGGTCTCGTTGTCCAGCGCGCTGGTCGCCTCGTCGAGGATCAGGATCCGCGGGTTCTTGAGCAGCACGCGGGCGATCGCGATCCGCTGCTTCTCGCCTCCCGAGAGGCGGTACCCGCGCTCGCCGGTGACGGTCTCGTAGCCGCCGGGGAAGCTCATGATCCGGTCGTGGATGTTGGCGTCGCGCGCGGCCTGCACGATCTCCTCGGCGCTGGCGCCCGGCTTGGCGTACGCGATGTTGTCGCGGATCGACCCGTGGAACAGGTACGGCTCCTGCGTCACCATGCCCACGCAGTCGGCCAACGACGACAGCGAGATGTCGCGCACGTCGATGCCGTCCACGAGCACGCGACCGGAGGTGACGTCGTAGAAGCGGGGGACCAGGTAGGTGGCGGTCGTCTTGCCCGACCCGGACGGCCCCACGATGGCTGCCATCTGCCCCGCCTCGATGCGCAGCGACAGGTCGTCCAGGACGTACGCGTCCTGGGTGGCCGTGGACTCCTCGGTGATGGCCGCACCGCCCTCGCCGAACCGGTTGGCCGACGTCGTCCCGGTGAGGGCGCGCGGCTCGGGGTAGCGGAAGCTGACGTGCTCGAAGACGACCTCGCCACGCAGCTTCTCCGGCGAGATCGTCACGGCGTCCGGACGGTCCACGATGGCGGGCTCGAGGTCGAGGTACTCGAAGATCCGGCGGAACAGCGCCAGCGACGTCTGCACGTCCAGCGTCACGCGCATCAGCTGGATCAACGGCATCTGCAGCCTGGCCTGGACCGTGGTGAAGGCGACCAGCGTGCCGGCGGTCAGCCCGTCCTCTCCACCGGGCAGCTGGCCGGTCATGATGAAGCCGGCCGCGAGGTAGATCAGCGCCGGGGTGATGGCGAAGAAGGTCTGCACCGTGGCGAAGAAGAGCCGCCCGGTCATGGCCTGCTCCACCTGGAGCGCGGTCTGCTGCTGGTTGGCCTCGCGGTAGCGACGGGTCTCCGACTCGCCGCGGTTGAAGACCTTCGACAGCAGGATGCCCGAGACG
>NZ_JBJEHY010000098.1:0-12821 GCF_051876515.1 Nocardioides sp.
TTCCCCGTCGCGGCGCTCGACTTCTACGACGACCTCGAGGTGGACAACTCCAAGGCGTTCTGGGAGGCCCACAAGGAGGTCTACGCGGAAGCGGTGAAGGCGCCGATGCAGGCCCTGGCCGCCGAGCTGGAGTCCGAGTTCGGCGCGATGAAGATCTTCCGCCCGTACCGCGACGTCCGCTTCGCGAAGGACAAGACGCCGTACAAGACCCACCAGGGCGCGTTCGTCGCCGCCGGGCCCGCGACGGGGTGGTACTTCGAGCTCTCCGCGAAGGGCACCCGCGTCGGCGCCGGCTTCTACGAGGCCACCGGCGGCCGTCTCGCGGCGGTCCGGGAAGCGATCGACAACGACCTGTCGGGCAAGCGTCTCGAGAAGCTCGTCGCAGCGTACGAGTCCGACGGCTGGGAGATCGGCGGCGACACCCTCAAGACCGCTCCGCGCGGCTACGACAAGGACCACCCGCGCATCGAGCTGCTGCGGCACAAGCAGTTGTTCGTCGGGCGGCCGTACGGCTGGGAGGCCGACGCGATCGGCCCCGGGCTCCTCGACCGGGTCCGCGACGACTGGCGCGAGCTGCGGCCACTGGTCCAGTGGCTCGCGGACGTCAAGGACTGACGTCGGCACCAGCCCCTAGGCTGTGGCGCTCGCCGTCCTTGGGAGGGGAACGATGAGCCGAGCCGACCTGCACGACGTCCCGGAGACCGCACTGTGGACGCTGCGCAACCGCGCCGAGGAGGCGCTGCGTCCGGGTTCGCGGTTCCCCGACCCGGAGGCCGTACGCCTCTACCGGGCACTCGCGGGCGAGGACTTCAGCCGGTTCGGGAGGCCCGGGCCGGGTCACTCGCAGCGGGCGGCGGCGTTCGACGCGGTGGTGCGCGGGTTCCTCGACGAGCACCCGTCCGGGCCCGTGGTCGCGCTGGGCGAGGGCCTGCAGACGGCGTACTGGCGCCTCGGCCGCCCCGACGTCGCCTGGTACTCGGTCGACCTGCCCGAGTCCGTGGTCCTGGCCGAGCGCCTGCTGCCCGCCGAGCCCGCGGTGCGGCGCCTCGCGATGTCCGCCCTCGACCGCGCCTGGCTGGACGAGGTCCCCGCCGGGCCGGCGCTGGTCTCGGCGGAGGGGCTGTTCATGTACCTGCCGCGCGAGGAGGTGCACGCCCTCGTCGCCGACTGCGCGGCCCGCTTCCCGGGCGGCCGCCTCGTGTACGACTCGGTGCCGCCGTGGTTCAGCGCCATGACGCTGCGCGGCAAGGCGCGGCTGAGCAAGGCGTACACGACGCCGCCGATGCCGCACAGCCAGCGCTCCAGCGACCTCGCCGCCGTCGTCGAGGCGATCCCCGGCGTCGTGGCGGGCCACGAGGTCCCCGTGCCGCCGGCGCGCCCGTGGGACAAGGCGCTGCTGCGGGTCGCGGACCTGCCCGGCGTACGTGACCTGCGGCCGACGATCAGCGTGCTGGAGTTCGCGGGCTGAGCAGCGTACGCACCTCTCCAGCCGCTCGCAGGCCCGACTCGATCGCCCCGTCGATGAAGCTGTGGAACAAGCGGGCGATGTCGGAGGTCGCGAAGACGACCCGCTCGTCGAGACGGGTGAACTCCTCGTGCGGCCGGTACTTGGTCAGCTGCCCGGGGCGCAGGAACGCCCAGGCGCCGCGCAGCGACGGGTCCTGGGGCAGGTACGTGTCGCCGGCGCAGTCCACCACCGTGACGTACGGCAACGCCTCCTCGATCGCGTTGCGCACGACGTCCGGGTCGGAGATGTCGAGCGTCTCGGACCCCGGGTAGAAGGCGACGATCTGCTCGTCCGGCCCGGTCACCGACTGGGTGAAGAAGCTGAACGGCAGGGACGCGTCACCACGGAAGAAGAGGGGCCGGGTCTCGCCCCTGATGACCGCCACCGCCTTGCCGGACCAGGTGGCCTGCATCCCCTCGCGGGAGGCGTCGAGCTGCGCCGGCGCCAGCGGCGGCGTGAGGTCGAGGTCCTGCCACACGCCCGACGGCACGGCGACCACGACCGACCGGGCGCGGCAGACCTCACCGTCCGCGAGGGTGACCTCGACCCCGTCGGCCCCGGAGGTGACCGCCCGGACGGGGCTGTTGAGGCGGAGCTCCGCGCCCCCGTCGGCCAGGATGCGGTCGAGCAGCTCGCCGGTGCCGCACTTGAGCTTGTACGTCATCAGCATCGTCATGAACTCGTCGTAGTCGCCCTGCCCCATGGCGAACCAGCGCAGGACGCCCGACCAGGACGCCTCCTCGGGCGGCAGGGACGCGTACGCGCTGAGGCTGCGGCCGAGGAACATGCGCTCGTGGTCGGTGAGATCCATCTGCTCGAGGGCTTCGGCCACGGTGAGCTGGTCGGCGGCGCGGACCGCCTCCAGGTTCTGCAGCGGGTTGGCGAGGTTGGGGAAGACCTCCGCGGAGAGGTGCACGACCTTCTCGAAGCAGGCTCGCTCGAAGGCGGCCACGGGCGCGTAGTCGTCCCACACGAGCTCGCCGCCGCGGCGCGTCACCATCCACTGCGGGGCGACGGTCCCGGGCACCACGTGGTCGGTCAGGCCGTAGCGGCTGATCTCGGCCCACACGTGCGGCTGCGTCCAGTTCACGAAGGTCCCGCCGATGTCCGCGACCGTCCCGTCGGACAGCGTGGTGCTGCCCGAGCGACCGCCGGTGCGGTCGCGGGCCTCGAGGACCAGGGTCCGCAGGCCGCGGCTGGCGCACTCCCGGGCTGCCGTCGCGCCGGCGAAACCGGCACCGATCACGATGACGTCGTACTGATTCATGGAACCTCCTGTTGTTAATGGCTCACTATGTGCCATTAACCGCGGTGGCGCCAGCCCCAGTCCCACCCTGTACGGTCGGCCGCGTGGCGGAGTTGAGCAGCGAGGACGCACCCAGGCACGGCACGGCACGGCCCGGCGGACGCACCGAGCTCAACCGCATCGCCGTGCACGACGCCGTGATCGCCGAGCTCCAGGCACGCGGGCTCGACTTCAGCTACAGCGACCTCGCGCAGCGTTCCGGGGTCAGCCGGCGTACGCTCCACCGGCGCTGGCCGGACCGCACGGAACTGATCCACGACGCACTGCGCAGCGCGTACGGGGACTTCGCCTTCACGGCCACCGGTGACCTCGCCGCCGACGTGCACGAGTTCGCCCGCCGGTTCCGCGACTTCTCGACCCGACCCACCACGATCCTGGTCGACGGGCTCGCCGCTCTCGCGCCCGACGACGAACTGTCCCGCCTGAGCAGGCGGGCCTTCGGGTCCCACACCGTCGCCCTGCGCACCGTCGTCGCGGACGCCCGGCGCGCGCGCCACCTCGACGACGGCGCCGAGGTGGACACGCTGCTGCTGATGCTGATCAGCCCGATCGTGGTGAGCTCCACGATCCTGCGGGCCCCGATGTCGGACCCGGACCTCGCACGCCTCGCCGACCTGGTCGTGCGGGCGGCGCTGAGCCCGTCGGCCGGGTGAGGCCGACGGCCACGCGCCTCAGTCGGGCTTGGCGAAGGTCGCCATCGTGCGCTCGGGCTCCCAGAAGGCGCGCATCGACACGATCAGGCCGTCGTCGCCGACCGTGTAGACCATGATCAGGTCCGTCGTGGTGTGCGAACCGTCGGCGAAGGCCGTACGGATCTGGCCGATGTTGGCGCACGTGTTGGAGCCGGGGTTGGCGAACGAGTCGCGTACGACGAACCTGAAGTTGTCGATCGGCGCGATCGCCGCCTCGAAGAAGGCGCTGATGCCCGCATGCCCGCGGTGCCCCTTGCCCTCCATGTCGAACATCGACGGGCCGACCGGGTCCTCGAGCAGGGCATCGGGGCTGTACACGGTCAGCCACTCGGCGAGGTCCTTGCGCGAGACGGCGGCGTACGACCGCAGCGCGGCCTCGCGGGCGGGGTGGGCGTCGAGGGGGCCGTGCCACTCGATGGCGTCGCAGTAGTCCGCGGGGTTCAGGGTCATGGCGGGAGGCTAGCGGCGAACTGGAACATGTTCTAGGGGTACGCCGTACCCACCCACCTCAGCAGGCAGAACCCTCAGTGCGGCTGCCACGCATCTTCATCGACAGTCAGTGCCATCACCCCACCGGGCAGCGACCCGTCCGCGAGCTGCTGGATGCTGACCTGCTCGAACACGTCGCGCAGGGCGCTGCGGGCGGCGATCCAGACGCGCTGCAGGACCTCGGTGGACTCGCCGTACTCGACCGACTCGGGGCGCAGGCCGTACACGGAGACGAGGGGGCCGTCGACGGCGCGGATCACGTCAGCGACCGACACGGTGCCGGGGTCGCGGGCGAAGCGCCAGCCGCCGGACTGGCCGCGCTGGGAGAGCACGACGCCCGCGCGGCGGAGGTCGGCGAGGATGGCCTGGAGGAACCCGTGCGGGATGTCCTGGGCCTTGCCGAGTGCCTCGGCGCTGATCGGGCCGCCCTCGGCGCGGCTCGCGATCTCGATCAAGGCCCGCAGGGCGTAGTCGGACTTGGCTGAGACACGCATGGGGGCGATTGTGTCAGAAATCCACCCCAGTCACTCGACTCGCCCCTCTTCGGCCGCGTCGCGGCGCACGGACCGTACGGCTGGGAACCCTCGGATCACGACGTGACCCAGGTCACGTGCAATGTGGCGGATCCGCACAGTTGTCGTGTTGCGTGCAACGAGAACGCGTTGCATCATGGATGTTACCGGCCAGTAGCACCGGAGCTGCTCGGCCCGTGCTCGCGCAAGGCGAGCCATCCTGCACCGGACTGCGAAGACTGTCAGTCCCAGAGAGGAACGTGGATCCCGTGAGCCACTACAAGACCAACCTGCGCGACATCGAGTTCAACCTCTTCGAGCTGCTCGGTCGCGACGACGTGCTGGGCACCGGCCCGTTCGCCGAGGTCGACTCCGAGACCGCACGCGAGGTCCTGGCCGAGGTCGAGCGCCTGTCCCGCGAGGACCTGGCCGCCTCCTACGAGGACTCCGACCGCAACCCGCCGGTCTTCGACCCCACGACCCACACCGCCCCCATCGGCGAGTCGTTCAAGAAGTCGTACAACGCCTGGATGGACGCCGAGTTCTGGCGCCTGCAGATCCGCGAGGAGCTGGGCGGCACGCCGGCCCCGCCGAGCCTGGTATGGGCCCTGGGCGAGATGGTGCTCGGCGCCAACGCCCCCGTCTGGATGTACGCCGCCGGCGCCCCGTTCGCCGGTGTGGTGTGGAACAACGCCCACGGCGTCGAGCGCGACAAGCGCGTCGCCCAGATCATGGTCGAGCGCCAGTGGGGCTGCACCATGGTGCTCACCGAGCCCGACGCGGGCTCCGACGTGGGCGCCGGGCGCGCCAAGGCCACCCTCAACGAGGACGGCTCGTGGAACGTCACCGGCGTGAAGCGGTTCATCACCTCCGCCGAGCACGACATGAGCGAGAACATCATGCACCTCGTGCTCGCCCGCCCCGAGGGGATCGAGGGCGTCGGTGGTCCGGGCACGAAGGGTCTGTCGCTCTTCTGGATGCCCAAGCACCACTTCGACCACGAGACCGGCGAGCTGACCGGCGAGCGCAACGGCATCTACGTCACCAACGTCGAGCACAAGATGGGCATCAAGGTCTCCAACACGTGCGAGGTCACCTTCGGCGACCCGCAGGTCGGCGGCGGCGAGCCCGCCAAGGGCTGGCTGGTCGGCGAGGTGCACGACGGCATCGCCCAGATGTTCGACGTCATCGAGAACGCCCGCATGATGGTGGGCACCAAGGCCATCGCCACCCTCTCGACGGGTTACCTCAACGCCCTGGAGTACGCCAAGGAGCGCGTCCAGGGCGCCGACCTGGCCGACAACGCCAAGACCGCGCCGCGCGTCACCATCACCCACCACCCCGACGTGCGCCGCTCGCTGATGACCCAGAAGTCGTTCGCCGAGGCCATGCGCTCGCTCGTCCTCTACACGGCGTCCTGGCAGGACCAGATCCAGGTCCTCGAGCACGGCGGCCTGGGCGCCTCCGAGGACGCCAAGCTGGCCGAGGCCGTCAACGACCTGCTGCTCCCGATCGTCAAGGGCTACGGCTCCGAGCGCTCCTGGGTCCTGCTCGGCACCGAGTCCCTGCAGACCTTCGGCGGCTCCGGCTTCCTGCAGGAGTACCCGATCGAGCAGTACGTCCGCGACGCCAAGATCGACACCCTGTACGAGGGCACCACCGCGATCCAGGGCCAGGACTTCTTCTTCCGCAAGATCGTCAAGGACCAGGGCCGCGCCCTGGGCCACCTGGCCGGCGAGATCCAGGCGTTCATCGCGGGCGAGGCCGGCGGCGCCAGCCTCAAGGTGGAGCGCGAGCTCCTCGCCAAGGGCCTCGAGGACGCGCAGGCGATGGTCAGCCACATGATCAACGACCTCATGTCCGCCCAGGACGAGATCAAGAACATCTACAAGGTCGGCCTCAACACCACCCGCCTGCTGATGGCCCTGGGCGACGTCGTGTGCGCCTGGCTGCTGCTGCGCGGTGCCGAGATCGCGGCCGCCCGTCTGGCCGAGGGCGTCACGGGCACCGACCGGGCGTTCTACGAGGGCAAGGTCCAGGCGGCGAAGTTCTTCGCCCGCACCAACCTGCCCCGCGTCTCCGCCGAGCGCGCCATCGGCGAGGCGGTCGACCTGGAGCTGATGGAGATGGACGAGGCCGCGTTCTGATCCACCCGGCACCGCCGCGGCGCCCCTCGTGGTGCCGTCGGCGGTGCCGTCGTTTCCGGGGACAAATAGGGTGGACCGGAGTCCCCCGACTACAGGAGAACCGATGCTCGTCGACCGGATCAAGGCCGTCGCCGCCCACCCCGCCACCCTCACCACGGTCGGCACCGTGGCCGACGGCGCGGCAACGGCGTGGGGCGTACGGCGCAAGCCCCGGAGCTCGGCGGCGGTGCTGCGTCGGGCGCTGTGGATGACGGCGGCGACCCAGGCCGGCGTGGTCGCCCAGCAGGTGGGTGCCCGGGCCGCCTTCGGGCGGGGCGAGCTGGTCGCCCCGCAGAGCAACTTCACGCCGTTGACCGGCGAGGTCCCACTGCGGGTGATGCCGACATGGACGAGCGAGCCACGCGTCGTCGTCGCCCAGGGCTCCATGGTCGTGCTGGCGGGCCCGGAGTTCGACCTGCTCCCGCCGGCCGAGCAGCAGACGCAGTACCGCCGCGCCCTGGCGACCCACGTGGACACCCCCACGCTGCTCGGGCTGGCTGCCGTGCGCGCTGGGCTGGCGTACGGGGCCCACCGGGTCCTGGTCGGCACCCGCACCGAGCTGTCCCGCGGTCGTACGGCCGCCTTCGCGGCGACGCTGGTGCTCACCGAGGCCGGCCTCGGTCTGGGCGCCCGACGCCTCTCGGCAGCGCGGCGCACGAAGCGGGTGCGGGCCGAGGCGGACCCGTCCGGCAAGCTGCTCTGAGGCTGCTCCAGAAATGGAGCGAACCCGCGGCGTCTCGGGTCGCCGCGGGTTCTGAGGAAAACTTTAGAGGGCCGTTCAAGGGGCTGTCACCGGTTTCCCGGAAAATCTCAAAAAACCTTCAACTTTGTCGTGGAGACGCTCAGAAGACGGTCCGGGACGGCGCCCGACCGGCCGTAGCGTGGTGCTCGTGACACCTCCACGGATCCGCCCGGCGCGTGCCGACGAGCACGCCGCCGTCTCCGCCCTCGCCCTGGCCTCGAAGGGCCACTGGGGCTACTCGGCGGAGTTCCTGGAGGCGTGCCGCGTGGAGCTCACCTACGACGCGGAGACGTGCGCGTCGGGGCGGATGTGGGTCGCTGAGGCCGACGACGCCCTGGCCGGGTTCGTCCTCCTCGAGGGCGAGCCGCCCGCCGGCGAGCTGGCAGCCCTCTTCGTCGACCCCGCCGCGATCGGCACCGGTGTCGGTGGACTGCTGCTGCGCCACGCGCTGCACGAGGCGGCGGTGCGCGGCTTCACCCGACTGTCGCTGGACGCCGATCCCGGGGCCGAGGCGTTCTACCTCCACCACGGGGCCGTACGGACGGGCGAGTCGCCGAGCGGGTCGGTCCCCGGCCGGGTGCTGCCCCGCCTCGAGATCAGCGCAGCGGGTCGAACGGCGCCAGCTCCGGCACCGGGCGTCCCGTGACCATCCGACGGGCCAGCAGCTCGCCGGTGACCGGCCCCAGGGTGATGCCCCACATGCCGTGACCGCCCGCGGCGAAGACCCGCGGGGAGGCGGTGGCGCCGATCAGCGGCAGCCCGTCGCGGGTGCACGGCCGCGACCCCACCCACTCGTCGCGGCGGTCGTCGAGGTCGGCCCCGCGCAGCAGCGGGCGCGCGGCGGCGGTGATGGCGGCGATCCGCCGCTGGTCGAGCGGCGCGCCGGGCTCGCGGAACTCCATCATCCCGGCGACCCGCAGCCGGTCGCCCAGCGGCGTGCACGCCACCCGCTGCGCCGGGAAGTAGACCGGGCCCGACGGCACGTGCTCGATCGGCACGCTGAAGCTGTACCCGCGACCGGCTTGGACGACCAGCTTGATCCCGAAGTCGTTGCCGAGGGTGTTGAGGTGGGCGCCCGAGGCGAGCACCACCGCGTCGTGCTCCGTGCTGCCGTGCGCGGTCACGACACGGACCTTGCCGCCGAGGTCGACCACCTCGAGCACGTCGGAGTTCTCCACAATCCGCACGCCGTACGACCGCGCCGAGGCGGCCAGCGCCTCGACGTACTGGCCGGGGTTGATGAAGCGCTGGCCGTGGAGCCGGATCGCGGCGCCGATCTCCCCGGACAGGGCCGGCTCGACCTCGCGGGCGTCGTCCCCGTTGAGCACGTCGAACTCGATCGACTGCCCGGCCGCGTGGATCTGCTCGATCTCCTCCAGCAGGGTCGCCCGCTCGGCCGCGGTGCGGTAGGCGGCGAGGAACGACTTGGCCTCGTGGGTCGGCTCGGCGACCCCGCCCTCGGCGAGCCGGTCGAACGCGGCCAGCGCCTGACCGTTGACGGCGATGAGCGCGCCCATCGCGCGGCGCCACTGCTTGGCGGTGCTGTGCCGGGCGAACCCGAGCAGGAACCTGATCAGGCGCGGGTCGGCGCTCGGCGGGATGTACAGGGGCGAGCTCGGGCTCACCAGCGCCTTGACCCCGTACCGCAGCACCGCCGGCTCGGGCAGCGGGGTGGCGATGCCGGGCGTCAGCCATCCGGCGTTGCCCCACGAGGCACCGGCCGCGACACCCACCCGGTCGTGCACCGTCACCTCGACGCCCTGCTGGCGCAGGTGCCAGGCGGTGGCCAGACCGACCATGCCGGCACCGACGACGGCGACGTCACGGGGGGCGGTGGCGGGTGCGGCGGGGTTCGACACGGGTCCTCCTGGGCGTACGGGGTGCGGGCTGCTCCGCACGAGCATCGCCCGTGGCACCACGCTCCGCCCTGTCAGATCCGGACATTCTCGAAGTCACCTGTTGTACGTTTCCCACAGGAGGTGTCATGGCCGAGCAGACGTCGCAGCGGACCCTCGGCAGCGTCCTCGACTCGCTGCCTGCCGCCCTGGTGAGTGTGGTGCACCGGGGGGAGGAGCGCCCCGTGCGGGCCGTCGAGATCGTCGAGCCCGGCACCCGCGCAGCCGCCGAGCCCGGCGACCTGCTGCTGCTGGTCGGTGCCGCCTCGGCCCAGGCGGTGGTCGACCAGCTCGCCACGACCGGCGCCGGCAGCGCGGCCGCCGGACTGGTGCTGCGCGAGGAGCTCGCCCACGACCCGGCTGTCGTACGCCACTGCCGCGACGCCGGTCTCCCCCTGCTCGCCCTCTCCCCCGAGGCCACCTGGACGGCCGCGCACACGCTGCTGCGCTCCAGCCTCGCCACCACGTCCGGCGCGGCGGGCACGCCCGACCCGTACGCGGACCTGTTCGACCTGGCCGACCGGATCGGCGCCGTCCTGCAGGCCCCGGTCACGGTCGAGGACGCGCAGTCGCGCGTCCTGGCGTACTCCAGCGGGCAGGAGGACGTCGACCCGGCGCGCGCCTCGACCATCATCGGCCGCCGCGTCCCGCGCGAGGTGCGTGACCGGCTGCGTGCGCTCGGCGTCTTCCGCCACCTGACCAGCAGCGACGAGCCGCTGTTCGTGCCGGCCGGCGGCAGCGACATGCGACCGCGGTTCGTGGTGCCCGTCCGGGCCGGCGGCGAGTGGCTCGGGTCGGTGTGGGCGGTCGTCGACGACGAGGTGCCCGCCGAACGGGTCGCCCAGGTCCGCGTCGCCGTCGACGTGGTCGCCCTGCACCTGCTCCGGCTGCGGTCCCAGCACGACCTGCACCAGCAGGTGCGTCTCGAACAGGTGCGGGCCCTGCTCCGCGGGTCCGGGGACGAACCCGGTCTCGGCGACTGGCTCGGCACCGGACCGTGGCGGGTGGCCACCCTCTCGGGCCCGCGCGAGAACCTGTCGACCGAGGACCGGCTCGCGGCGTGGAGCACCCAGCTGCGTCGCCGCGGCTGGAACCAGCCGCTCCTCGGCGACGTCGACGGCCACCTGCACGCCGTCGTCGGCGCGGTCGGGGAGAGCGCCGGCACCTGGCGCTGGCTGGCGCGCGTGGCCGGCAGCGAGGCCGCCCAGCTCAGCGGGCTGACCGCCCACGCCGGAGCCTCCGTCGACGTGACGGCGAGCCTGCCGGACTCACGTCACCAGTCCGTCGAGGTCGCCGCCGTGGCCCACGGCGCAGCCGAGACCCTGGAGCAACGCTGGGCCGACGTCCTGCTCGCACGGGCGGCGCGCGGGATGGGCGGACCTCCCCTCGGGTCCCCCACCGAGCGGCTCGCCGCGCACGACCGGGCCCACGGCACGCCGTACGTCGCCACGCTGCGCGCGGTGCTGGACCACTGGGGCGACCTCCCGGGTGCCGCCCGAGTGCTGGACGTGCACCCGAACACCGTGCGCAACCGGCTGCCCCGGATCCTCGAGGTGGCCGCCGTGGACCTGGGCGACCCGGTGCAGCGCCAGGCCGTGTGGCTGGAGTGCACCACGTCCGGCTGAGGCGTACGGCTCAGGAGACGAAGTCGTCCCAGTCGTCGGCCAGGTAGTCGATGAACGCCTCGCCGAGGTGCTCGGCGCGCAGGTCGTCGCGGGTCACCGGCAGGCCACGGGCCGTGAAGTCGGCCTCGGCGAGCGCCCGCCGGGCGAAGTCGTGGTGCAGGATCGCGCCGATCCCCACGCCCACGTAGTCGGCGCCCTGCTCCAGGCACCAGCGCGCGTCGGCGGCGCCCAGGACCTTGCCGGTGACGCCGAGGCGGGCCTCACCACGCTCGAGGTCGACGAAGCGGTCGATGATCCGGCCACCCGAGTCGTCGCGACGGGGTGCCATGTAGACGTCCCACAACGACATGTCGACGTGGTCGACCAGCCCGGAGGCGAACACCTCGCGCGCGTGCTCACGCCCCTCGACGAGCGGGATCCCGTACCCCTCGGGGGTGAGGCGCACCCCGACCTGGAAGTCGCTGCTGGTCGCCTCGCGGATGCCGGCGAGGACGTCGAGGACGATCCGCAGCCGGTTGACCACCGAGCCGCCGTACCGGTCGGTCCGCTCGTTGCTGCGCGGGTCGAGGAACTGACCCAGCAGGTAACCGTGGGCGGCGTGCACGGAGACGCCGTCGAACCCGGCGTACTCGGCCATCACCGCGGCCTGCACGAAGGAGTCGACGACCTCCTCGACCTCGGCGGTGCTGAGCGCACGCGTGTGGCGCTCCGCGTCCGCCGCGGCGCTGACGTTGTCGAGGCCGTGCAGGGCCGGCGTGGCGCGCTTGCCGCCGTGGTGCAGCTGCACCGAGGAGGTGGTGCCGGTCTCCCGCAGGGTGGCGGCCAGACGGGCCAGGCCCTCGTCGTGCTCCTCGGTGGCCGCGCCGAGCTGCCCGTCCCACGTGTGCCCGTCGCAGCGTACCCAGGCGGCGGCGGTGGAGACGTGCCCGAACCCTCCGCGGGCCCGTGCGGCCAGCCAGCCGCGCTCGTCGTCGGAGACGGTGCCGTCGCGGTGGCTCTGCAGGTTGGTCAGCGGGGCCAGGGCGAGGCGGTTGGGCCAGCTGGGGCCGTGCGCCAGGTCGAGCGGGTCGGACAGGGAGGGAACACTCACCCCGAGAACGTACGCTGCCCGCTCAACGCCCCGACACCCGGTCCGCGATGCGCGCCAGCGGGGACGTCGTGGTCCGGGACCCGTCCTCGGCGCGGTCGGCGGCGCGGTAGGCGGCGTACATGGCCTGCACGCCGAGCCAGCGCAGCGGTTCGGGCTCCCAGCGCCGGGCCCGGTGGCCGACCCACGGCAGCCGGGTGCGCTCGGTGTCGCGGCCCAGGACGAGGTCGGCGAGGGTCCGGCCGGCGAGCTGGGTGGTCGCCACCCCGGTCCCGACGTAGCCGCCCGCGTGCCCGAGCCCGGTGCCCGCGTCGTAGGACACCGTCGCCGACCAGTCGCGCGGCACACCCAGCACCCCCGACCAGGCGTGCGCCAGCCGCGGCGGGCGGGCGCCGAGGGCCGGGAAGAACCGGTGCATCAGGTCACCCAGGGCGGCGATGGTCGACTCGGGGGTACGGCCGTCGGTGTCGATGCGGGAGCCGAAGCGGTACGGCACGCCGCGGCCGCCGAACGCGATCCGGTCGTCGGCGGTGCGCTGGGCGTACATGTAGGCGTGCGCCATGTCGCCCAGGACCTCGCGGCCCTCCCAGCCGACGGCCTCCCAGAACGCGGCGGGCAGCGGTTCGGTGACCACGAGGGAGGAGTTCATCGGCAGCCAGGTACGACGTTCGCCGGCCAGCCGGGCGGTGAACCCCTCGGTGGCGCGGAGCACGTGTGCTGCCCGCACCGTGCCGCGGTCGGTCTCGACGCGTGCCGGGCGGACGGCGCCGACGCGGGTGG
>NZ_JBJEHY010000099.1:0-41644 GCF_051876515.1 Nocardioides sp.
ATCGCCTCGCTGAGGCCCGCGCAGAGGAAGGTGCGAGGGGCCACGGCCGCGTGCTTGGCGGCGCTGACCACCTCCGTGGCCTTGCTGTCCTTGCCGACGAAGCCGGAGGCGCCAGCCTCCATGGCGGCGAAGATCTGGTCGTCCCCGGCGTGCATGGTCAGCACCACGACGCCCACCTCGCCGCTGCGCTCGCGCAGCGCGCGGACGATCTCGAGGCCGTTGCCGTCAGGAAGCTGGAGGTCGGTGACCACGACGTCGGGGTGGAGCTCGTCGTAGAGCTCCACAGCCTCCTTGACACCGCCCGCCTGCCCCACGACGGTCATGTCCGAGTCGCGCTCGAACGCGCGCGCGAGACCCTGGCGGATCAGTTCGTGGTCATCGACCAGCAGGACTGTGGTGGCCATGGAGGGCCCCTTCCGTGTGGGGGACTTCGGGGAGGTGCGTACCGCTCGCGAGCCGGACGACGGTCCCGCCTCCCTCGCGTGGATGGATCTCCAGGGTGGCGCCGAGCGAGGCGGCCCGCTCCTGCATGGACTGCAGGCCCCAGTGAAGCTCTCGCGGGGCGGCGTTGCCGATGCCGTCGTCCTCGACCTGGAACAAGATGGACGAGCCGTCGCTCGCGAGCGACACCCAGACCTCGGAGGCTCGGGCGTGCTTGCGCACGTTGCCGATCGCCTCTTGGGCGATCCGCAGCAACTGCGTCTCGGCCTTGGGGGAGAGCGGGGCCCCGGAGACGTCGAGCGCCAGGTTGACCTGGAAGTCGCAGTCGGTGGAAAGCTGCCGGACGTACTCGCTCAGGGCGCCAGACAGGTGGGTGTCGGCGACGTGGTGGCGCAGGTCGAAGATGGAGAAGCGGAGCTCGGTCACCACGCGGGTGATCTCTTCCCGCAGCGTGGCCGAGAGGGCGTGCACAGACGGCTCCGTGCTGACCTCTCCGATCTCGTCGACCAGGTAGCCCAGCCCCACGACTTCCTGGGCGACACCGTCGTGCATGTCCCGGGCGATGCGGTTGCGTTCCTCCGCCGTGGCCAGCAGGCGTACCCGCTCGAACAGGTCCGCGGTGTCGAGCCGAAGCCCGTACTCGCGCGCCAACGTCGAGGCTCGCCCGTGGACCCGTGAACTCCACCCCTGGGGCGCCTCCAGAACCACGTGTCCGACCGAGTGCTGGGCGCCGCCCAACGGCAGGACGACGAGCGAGGCGGGCCGCTCGGCCTCGGGGGTGCCGGCGAGGTCACCGAACCCGGTGACGTCCCCGGAGTGGGAGACGAGTTCCGGGCAGGCTCCCTGCACGGAGGAGACGAACACTGCGATGCGATCTGCTCCGGTCAGGTCGCGCAGTCCGGCTCGGAGTTCGTCGGCGACCAGGTTGCGGTCGAGACCAACGTCTCCGCGGCGGGCGAGGTCGTGGAGTTGGGAGACCAGCTCGTGCGCCTCAGCGTCCGACGCCTGACGCATCACGGCCTCGCGGACGGCACGTGACTGCCAGGTGGCCAGCATGCCGACCCCGATCCCGACCAACTGCCAGGGGAGCGCAGTGCTGAACGTGTCCGAGCCGGAGACCGGTGAGACCAACGTCGTCACGGCAAGAGCGGCGATGCCGACCAGCCCGGTGTTGAGGGTGGTCACCCACCCGTGGCGCAGGCCAGCCGTGATCGGTGGGACAGCGAGGTAGGCCACGAGGGTCGTCGTGTCCAGGGCCATGGCGATCAGCACGCCGACGAGCAGGCTCTCCGCCACGGGGTTGAGGACCGAGGTGGCGGCCAGCGGCCGCATGTCCATGGCGCTTGTGGCTGACGCGATGACGACGAGAGCAGCGATGAGGGGGAGCGACTCGGAGAGGGAGTCCTGGCTCAACGCCGTCCCGAGGACCATCGCCAGGGCGAACACCCTGACGGCGGTGGCCACCCGCCACGTGCGCTGTGCCACGAGACCAGTGGCCCCGGACTCCGACTCCGAGTTCATGAAGCGATCCGTCAGCCGAGGTTCTCGACGATCGAGATGCCGGCCGGTCCGAGGATCACGATGAACAGGCAGGGGAGGATGAACAGCACCAGCGGGATCATGATCCGGACCGGCACCTGCTGCGCCTTCTCCTCCGCGCGCTGGCGGCGCTTGGTACGCATCTCCTGGCTCTGCACGCGCAGCACCCGGCCGATCGGGATACCGAGCGCGTCCGCCTGCACCATGGCCAGACAGAACGACTTCAGGTCGGGCAAGGTCGAGCGCGCCGCCATGGCGCGCATCGCATCCGTACGGCCGGTGCCGATCTGCATCTCCTGCAGGAGGCGGTTGAACTCCATGGCGAGCGGGCCGTCGGTGTTGCGCGCCACCCGTCCCACGGCGGCGTCGAAGCCGAGGCCGGCCTCGACCGAGACGGTGAGGAGGTCCAGCGCGTCAGGCAGGGCCTGCTGCATCTGGGTCTCGCGCTTCTGGCCAGCGTTGTAGAGGAGGATGTTGGGAAGGACGTAGCCGAACGCCCCCGCTGCCACGGTGAGGCCGACCACCCGGATGAACGGCATGTCCATGCTCAGCAGGTAGAGACCACCCGCACACGCGAAGACTGCCATTCCGATGACCTTGAGCCCGATGATGCGGTTGACGTCCCACTCGGGCGGGTTGCCCGCGATGTCCAGACGGTGCTGGATCTTCTTCGCGGTGTCGGCACGCACGAGCTTCCGGCCGAGGCCGACCGCCTGCTCGCCGAGCGGGGCGATGACCCGCTCGGCGAAGGGCCGCTCGAGCTCCGCCTTCATCTCGACCGGCGCCGAGTCCATGGCCTGGATGGCAGCGACAGAGCGGGCGACGCCCCGCCGTTCCTTCGTCGCGACGCCGATGATCGACAGTGACAGCGCCATCGCCAGGAAGAGCAGCAGTGCTCCGAGGTACAACATCTCAGATCTCCACCTTTGCGAGCTTGGACATGAAGAGGCTGCCGATGCCCAACAGCGCCACAGCGATGGCGAGCATGATGACGCCCGCCGTCGTGGTCCACAGAAGGCTGGCGTACTCGGGGTTCACCAGTGCCATGTAGATGCCGACCAGGATGGGCAGCGCAGTCAGGATGTAGCCCGACAGACGCCCCTCGGCGCTCAGGGCCCTGACCTGGCGGCGTAGGTACTCCCGCTCCCGCAGGGTGTCTGCCACGGTGTGCAGGATCTCGGCCAGGTTGCCGCCGACCTCACGCTGGATGCGGATGGCCATGACCACCCACGCGAAGTCCTGGCTCTCCATCCGGTCGCCGACGCCGTCCAGGGCATCCGCGATGTCGACGCCGAGGCGCTGCTCGACCAGGGCACGCCGCAGCTCGCCGGCCATGGGCTCGTTGCCCTCCTGGACGACCGAGTCGATCGCCTGGGGGAGTGAGAGACCGGCCTGCAGCCCACCCGCGATCAGGCCCAGCGTCTCCGCAAGTTGCGCGTTGAACGCGCTGAGACGTCGGGAGTGCCGGAGGCTGAGGAAGACCCACGGGCCGATGACCCCGAGGACGAAGAACAGGACCGCCAGAGGGGCACCCTTGAGCAGCCACCCGAGCAGGCCGGCGCCCACCGCGATGCCGGCGTGCACCAGGATCCACTCGGACGCGGTCAGACCTGATCCGGCACCGGTGAGGCGTTGGGAGATCTTTGTCTCGAGGTCCTGGTTGACCGCCTTGCTGGCAAGCGACACGGCGGTGTCCTTGAGCCCGGGAGTCTCTGCCTTGCCCGCTGCGCGACGCCCGCCGCCCGTCGAGCCACCCGAGAAGTACTGGTCGACCAGGGCGCTGCCCTTGGCCTTGCCCGGCCCGGTGATGGAGATCCACAGCACACCGCCCAGGCCGAGGAACAGGGCGATCGCGCCGGCCAGCATGAGCGGCGTGCTCACCAGCGGCTTGCCCGAGGTGAACGAGCTCAGGGTGTTGTCGACGAGGTCGGCCTTGCTCTTCTTGCCGTTGAGCGCGACGAGGGCCGAGTCGGTGTACTCCTCGCCGCCGGCGGTCACGGTGACCCGCACCTGCGAGCCCCGCGGGACGTCGTCGGGAACGGAGAAGTCGATGGAGAGCTGCTCGGACAGGGCGGCCGCCTGCGACGCGAAGGCGCTCTCGAGGCTGGCAGGGTCCGCCTCGATGACCTGACCACCGGTCGCCTCGGCGAGCGAGGTGAGGCGCTCCTGGGGGTCCAGCGAGACCACGTCCACCACGACGCCTGCGTCCACTGCGGCCTTGGTGGCGTCGTCCAGCGACGCCTCGCTGCTGGTGTCCGCGCCGTCAGAGAGTACGACCAGCGACCGGGCTCCCTCGGTGCCCAGCGCCTCGACGCCGGCGACGATGCCGTCGTGGACGGCCGTGTCCTTCTCCAGGGTGAGTGCAGCCAGGTTCGCCGAGATGGCCTCGCGGTCGGGGCCGGGGAGGAGCGCGTCGTGCACTCCTGAGGCGAAGCTGACGAGTCCGACCTGGACATCGCCCGGAGTGGTGGCCAGGTAGGTGCCGACGGCCTGACGGGCGGCGTCGAACTTGCCGTCCTTGTTCATGGACAGGCTGGCGTCCACGACCAGGACGGAGGCGCGTTCGACGTCGCCGGCCCCGCCCTCGATCGTCCGGGCGGTGGCGTCGACGGGCTCGCCGTCGACCTCGACCTCGACGCTGCCGAGGTCGGGAGAGGCGCCGTCCGGCAGTCCGTCGACAGCCAGGAGCAGGGTGCCCTCACCCTTGTCCGACTGGACGTGGTCGATGTTGACCCCGTCCGTGGCCGAGGCAGGGCCCGCCACGGACAGGACTGCGAGCGCGGCTGCGCACGCTGCCGCACCGGCGCGGAGTCCGAGACCTCGCGCAGTCAGGCTCATCGCGCGCCCCCTGCGGCGAAGACGGTCGGGTCCACGTGCACGCCGTGGTCGGCGAGCCGCTCCAGGAACCGCGGACGCAGGCCCGTGGAGACGAGTCCGCCACGGAACTTGCCGTGCTCGTCGACGCCGGCGCCGTAGTCGAAGAGGAAGACGTCCTGGGTGGTGATGATGTCGCCCTCCATGCCCACGATCTCCGTGATCGCGGTGATGCGGCGGGTGCCGTCCTTGAGACGCGTCTGCTGGATGATGAGGTCGACGGCGCTGGAGACCTGCTCACGGATCGCGCGGATGGGCAGGTCCATGCCCGCCATCAGCACCATCGTCTCGAGACGCGACAGTGCGTCACGCGGGGTGTTGGCGTGCAGCGTCGAGATCGAGCCGTCGTGGCCGGTGTTCATCGCCTGGAGCATGTCGAGGGCCGCGGCGTCACGGATCTCACCGACGACGACGCGGTCGGGGCGCATGCGCAGGGAGTTCTTGACCAGGTCGCGGATCGTGACCGCACCCTTGCCCTCGATGTTCGGAGGACGGGACTCCAGTCGCAGCACGTGGTCCTGCACCAGCCGGAGCTCCGCTGCGTCCTCGATGGTGACGATCCGCTCGTCCTCGGGGATGAAGGAGGACAACACGTTGAGGGTGGTCGTCTTGCCGGCGCCGGTACCACCGGAGACCAGGATGTTGAGACGGCCCCGGACGCAGGCGTTGAGCAGGTCCGCCGACTGGTGGCTCAGCGTGCCGAATCGGACCAGGTCCTCGACCGTGTACGGGTCCTCGGAGAACTTACGAATGGTCAGCTTGGAGCCGTCGAGGGCCAGCGGCGGGATGATGGCGTTGACACGGCTGCCGTCGGGCAGGCGGGCGTCACACATCGGGCTGGTCTCGTCGACGCGTCGGCCGATCTTGCTGACGATCTTGTCGATCGTGCGGCGCAGGTGCGCCTCGTCCGCGAACGTGGCCGGGACCTTGACGAGCTTGCCGCTGCGCTCGACGAAGATGTCCTGGAACGAGTTGACCATGACCTCGCTGAGGTCCGGGTCGCGGAGCAGGGGCTCCAGCGGGCCGTACCCCAGGATGTCGTCGGCGATCTCCTGCGAGATGCGGGTCCGGTCCGCGGACGACATCGGCTGGTCGGTGTGGGCCAGCGCCGTCTGCAGGGCCAGGCGCACCTGCTGCTCCAGGTCGGCCTGCGTCATGTCGGCGTCGTAGAGCTTGGGACCCAGGGACTCCACGAGCTGGCTGTGCACGGCGCGCTTGAGGTCTCCGAAGGAGTCCTCGCGGGTCCGCACGGCGCGGTTCGCGGCAGGGGTCGAGGCGACGGAGGGTGCGGGTGCCTGGGCGGCGGGGACGCCGGGGCGCGGCAGGTTGGCGGCAGGGTCGGCCGACTGGCGGGACCGGGCGGCTGCGAGACGATCGGTCAGACTCATGTCAGGACCTCCTCAGGCGGAGTCGCGAGCCCCGGCCGGCGGGGGCCTGCTCCGGGACGTCGTGGGCAACGGTGGCGCCGGCGAGGGTGCCGGCGTAGGAGAGCAGTGCCTTGCTGTTGGGGTGGTTGGGGAACGCCCGGACCAGGGCCTCACCACGGTTGACGGCCGTCAGGACGTCGCGGCTCGACTCCAACCGGATGTCGGCCTTGAGGTCCAGCGTGTTCTGGTACTCCTCGATGCTCAGCCCGACCTTGCCGTCGGCGCGGTTGAGGACCAGGTCCCACGTGTCGCGCGGGAAGTTGAGCAGGTCCAGCGTGCTCACCGCCAGCTTGAGACCCTTGAGCGCAGGGATGTCGAGGGTCCCCACGAGGAGGATGCGGTCGCTGCGGTCCAGGGCGGCCAGGGAGTGGTCGTCGAAGACTCCGGAGGTGTCGACGACCACGTAGTCGTACAGGGTGGCGGCGGTGTCGAGGAACTTGCCGATGTCCTCCGAGGTTGCCTGGTCCGGGGTGTCGATGTGCACCGGGGCTGCCAGCACGCTCAGGTTGGAGGAGAACGCGGTGACCAGGGAGGTCACGGCGTGGTCGTCGATCTGGCCGTTGAACGCGACCAGGTCGTTCACGTTCCGGGTCGGCGAGAGCTGGAGCATGATCGCGACGTCGCCGTTGTTGACGTCGAGGTCGACCAGGCACACCTTCTTGCCCAGGTCCGCCAGGGCGACGGCGAGGTTGGTCGCCACCACCGTCTTTCCGACGCCGCCCTTGGTGGAGAACACCGTCAGGGTGGTCCCCTTGGGCGTCTCCGGGGCGACCGAGGCCTGAGCGGCCGCGGCGAAGGCGGCGGCCGAGGCCGCCTCCACGCCGGCGACGGCGGCGGTCGTGGCCGCCTGCAGCTCGTCCTCCATGGTCTGGGCGATCGCCGTCGCGACCGAGCGGGCACGCTGCACCGCGGTGGTCAGACCCGCGAGGTCACGCGCCTCCACCACTTCGCGCATGCCGCTGCGCAGTGCTCCGGAGAGCACTGAGCTGTCGACCTCGTGACGCATCATGATGACGCCGAGCTCCGGACGCTGGACCCGGACCCACTGGGCGAAGGACGTCGCCTCGGCCAGGTCCACCGACGGCCCGATGACCACGGCGAACTCGTGCGGGGTGTCCCGCAGGTGGTCTCCCAGCTCCTCCAGCGAGGAGACGGCCACCGACCCGTGGAGGGTCGCCTGCGCCAGGGCCAGATGCACCTGGTTGGGCTCGAGGATGACGGTCATCGCTTCTGGCCCCCGGGCGCCTGGACGTCCTTGTTCTCCACGCCCGGAGCGAACTTGGTCTTCGAGTCGTCGCTCAGCAGTGCGATCGAGAGCTCCTTGTGGTGGCCGGCGAAGGAGAGGCGCTCGGCCTGGGCCTGGGTGACGGCCAACGTGATGATCGTGGTGGGCACCTGCTCCACGACCTCCTCGCCGTCCTCGCCCTCGGTCGTGCGGGTCATCACCGAGGTGGTGCCGACACCGAGCACCAGCGACCGCTCAAGCAGCATCTGCGTGTCCACCGTGCCGCGCTCCTCGGACTCCGGGTCCGGGTTGCGGGTGTCGCGGTACCCGGTCACGAAGACGGCGACCTCGGCGCCCGGCGACACGAAGCCGGCGACGCGCTCCCAGTCGGTGAGCTCGACCGAGACGGCCATCATGTCGTCCGGGATGGGCAGGGACTCCTGCTGACCGACCGTGCCGAAGCGCTGGGTGACGATCTGCTCGCCCGGGAACACGGCGCCGAGGGCCACCAGGTCCTGGATCGCGCCGATCGAGCTGACGGCGCCCTCGACGACGTCAGCCTTGCGCACGTCGCGCTCCTCGATCTTGCCGTCCTCCATCGCCTTGGAGACGGCCTGACCGGCCTCGATCTTCTCCGTGGCCACCAGGACGGAGACGAGCTCCTGTCCCTCGGTGGCCCGGGAGTCGATGCCCTTGACGTACAGAACGATGAGAGCTGTGCCGAGCAGGGCGATGACGAGCGCGACAGCAAGCAGTACGGATCGGCGAGCCATGTGATGTGTCCTTTTGGGTCAGGGAACCAGCAGAGGGGAACCGGACGGATCGTGGGGCAACGTCCGGGCGACGGGAAGCGAGGCGCCACTGACGGCGTCGTGAATGGTCAGCGGTCGACGTCGAAGCGTCATGAGCCGTCCCCTCGCGTTCGGGGGGGAGGCCCCGGAGTCCTCCCCAGCCTCGGCAATCTAGGACGCTCGGGGAGGTGCCGGTGGACTAAACCGGACAAACCGTCCATCAGTAGTACTCGCACCACCCGAAATGACTAGGTGGGGCGGTGGTGAGTACTAGCCCGTTGGGGCGGTTGTGGCGCAGGGGGCGGGTTGCACACACTTCCGCCCCCTGAGTAGTCGGTCTGACGCACGACGGGCCCCGACCGTGGGGTCGGGGCCCGTGGGGACGCTTGACGCGGCCGTGGCCGCCGTGCCTGATCAGGCGTACAGGCTGTCGATCTCGCGTCGGAACTCGCGCATGACGACGTTGCGCTTGAGCTTGAGGCTGGCGGTCAGCTGGCCGCCCTCCTCGGTCCAGTCCGAGGCCAGGATCGTGTACTTGCGGATCGACTCCGCCTTGGAGACGGCCTTGTTGGCCTCCGCCACGGCCTCGTCGACGGCCGTACGGAGGTCGGCGTCGTCGAGGAGCTGCTCGAAGGAGCCGGTCTTGCCGTTGATCTCCGCCCAGGTGGGCAGGGTCTCGCGGTCGATGGTGATCAGGGCCGCGATGAACGGTTGACCGTCGCCGACCACCAGGCACTGGTCGATCAGCAGGTGCCCGCGCAGGCGGTCCTCGAGGACCGCGGGAGCGACGTTCTTGCCGCCGGCGGTCACGATGATCTCCTTCTTGCGTCCGGTGATGCGGACGAAGCCCTCGTCGTCGATCTCACCGACGTCGCCGGTGTGGAACCAGCCGTCGCGCTCGAGGACCGCAGCGGTGGCCTCCTCGTTGTTCCAGTACCCGGCCATCACCTGCCCACCCTTGAAGAGCAGCTCGCCGTCCTCGGCGACGCGGACCGACGTGCCCTGGAACGGGCGGCCGACGGTGCCGATCTTGAGGGAGCCCAGTGTGTTGACGCACAGCGCGGCCGTGGTCTCGGTCAGGCCGTACCCCTCGAGGATGTTGAGGCCCACGCCGCGGTAGAAGTGGCCCAGCCGCTCCCCGAGCGGCGCCCCGCCGGAGATGGCGAACTCGCACCGGCCGCCGAGCGCTGCGCGCAGCTTGCCGTACACGAGCTTGTTGAAGACCTTGTGCTGCAGGTCGAGCAGGAAGGGGACCTTGCCAGCGTCACGAGCACGCGACCACGCGATGGCGACGTCCGCGGCGCGGTTGAAGATCTTGCCCTTGCCGTCCGCGGCGGCGTTCTGCGAGGCGGTGTTGAACACCTTCTCGAAGACGCGGGGGACGGCCAGGATGAAGGTCGGCTTGAAGACGCCGAGGTCCGCCACCAGGTTCTTGATGTCGGCGCTGTGGCCCAGACGGGTACGGCTGTTGAGACACCCGATCTGGATGATCCGGGCGAACACGTGAGCCAGCGGCAGGAAGAGCAGGGTGGCGGCGTCCTCGGGCTCGAACATCTGGTGCAGCTCGTCGACGGCGACGCCCAGCTCGAACATGAAGTTGCCGTGGGTGAGCATGCAGCCCTTGGGGCGCCCGGTGGTGCCGCTGGTGTAGATCAGCGTCGCCACGTCGAGCGGGGTGGCCGCGCTGCGGCGCTCCTCCAGGAGTTCGTCGGACACGTCCGGGCCCAGCGCCGTCACGGTCGCGACCGCGTCGTGGTCGAGCGCCCACACATGGGCGAGCTCGGTGATCTCGGCGACGCCGCGCGCCTCGGCGACCTTGTCGGCGTGCACGTCGGTCTCCACCACGATCGCCTTGGCCCCGGAGTCCTGGAGGATCCAACCGATCTGCTCGGCCGAGGACGTCTCGTAGATGGGCACGGTGACCGCGCCCGCGAACCAGATGGCGTAGTCGAACAGGGTCCACTCGTACCGGGTGCGCGCGAGCAGGGCGACGCGGTCGCCGGCCTCGATGCCCGAGGCGATGAGGCCCTTGGCCACGCCGCTGACCTCGGCGAGGAACTGTGCGGCGGTGACGTCCACCCACTGGCCGTCCACCGGACGGTTGAACGACACGAACTCCGGCACCTCGCGGGCGTTGAGCACCACCGGGTCGGTGAGGTTGCCCGTCGAGGGGATCTCGGTCGTCAAGGGGGTGGAGTACTCGCGCACGGTCATGCCTTCCGGGACGGCGTCGGCCACGCAGGGCCGCCAGGGCGCGGGGGAGCGCCCCGCAGAGTGATGATAAGTCCGTCGAGCGCATCGATCACGTACGGCCCTGCCGCCCGCCGTGGTGCCGGCGGTGCGGCCCCTACCGCCCGGTAGTGGTGATCTGGACCAGCGGCCCGCCGCCGGTGGTGCGAGCGGTACGTCGGCCCGGTGGAGTACCTTCTCCCACATGGCCGAGCAGACCTCTTCCTCGATCGTGGTCGACGCACCTCCCTCTGACGTGATGGCGGTGATCGCCGACTTCCCCGCGTACCCCGAGTGGGCCAAGGGGGTCAACGTCGCCGAGGTGACCTCCGAGACCGCCGACGGGCGGGCCGAGCAGGTCTACTTCGAGCTCGACGTGCCGCCGATCAAGGACCAGTACACGCTCGCGTACGTCTGGCACGGCGACGACGAGGTCACCTGGACCCTCGCCGAGGGCAAGATGCTCAAGGCCCTCGACGGCGTCTACTCCCTGCGCGACCTCGGCAACGGCAGCACCGAGGTGACGTACCGCCTCGCCCTCGACGTCAACATCCCCCTGATCGGCATGCTCAAGCGCAAGGGCGAGAAGATCCTGATCGACACCGCGCTCAAGGGGCTCAAGCGGCGCGTCGAGTCACTCTGAGCGACGCCCACCGACCCGACCACCGGCCGATGCGGCTCCTGCTGTTCACCGGCAAGGGCGGAGTGGGCAAGTCGACCCACGCCCTCGCCGTCGCTGTCGCCTCCGCGCGCGCCGGACGCCGCACCCTGGTCGTGTCCACGGACGCCGCACACTCACTGGCGGACGCCCTGGGTGTGCCCGTCGGAGCTGAGCCGACCGAGGTGGAGCCGAACCTCCACGTCCAGCACGTCGACGCCCAGCGACGGTTCGAGGAGTCGTGGGCCGAGGTCCAGTCGTACCTGCTGAGCGTCCTCGAGGTGGTCGGCGTCGACCCGGTCGCCGCCGAGGAGCTGACCGTGCTGCCGGGCGCCGAGGAGGTGCTCTCCTTGCTGGAGCTGCGCGCCCACGCCCGCAGCGGCCGGTGGGACGTCGTGGTCGTGGACTGCGCCCCCACGGCCGAGACGCTGAGGTTGTTGGCGCTCCCGGAGGCGCTCGGGTGGTACATGACCCGGATCCTTCCGACGCAGCGCACCGTGATGAAGGCCCTGCGACCCGTCCTCACCAAGGCGGCCGGGGTGCCGATGCCCCAGGACGCCGTCTTCGACGCCGTGGTCAGGCTGCACGACGAGCTGAGCGAGGTGCACGAGCTCCTGACCGGTCCGGGTGCGGGGGTGAGGATCGTGCTCACGCCGGAGGAGGTCGTCCTCGCCGAGGCCCGGCGTGCCTACACCCTGCTCTCCCTGTACGGCCACCGGGTCGACGGCGTCGTCGTCAACCGCGTGTTCCCCACCGACTCCGAGGACCCGTGGGTCGCCGGCTGGGCGCGTGCCCAGGAGGCCGTGCTCGGGCGGGTCCGGGAGTCCTTCGCCCCGCTGCCGATGCACCTGGCCGGCTACCTCACGCACGAACCCGTCGGACCCGACGACCTCGCGGCCCTGGCGGACGCCACGTACGGGGGCCACGACCCGGTCCTGTCCACGGGCGAGCGCGACGTCTTCCGGATCACCCGCGACGCGCAGGGCAGCACCCTCGCGCTCAAGGTTCCCCTCGTCGATCCCGACCAGGTCCGTCTCGCCAGGGACGGGGACGACCTCGTCGTGACCGTCGGGTCGTATCGTCGCCTCCTGACCCTGCCCACCTCGCTGTCGCGGCACCGGGTGGCCGGGGCCAGGTGCACGGATGACGAGGTCCAGGTGCGGTTCGTGCCGCAGGACGGGGCGGAGCCCGCACCGTACGACGACAGCAGGGGAGCGCGATGAGCCAGGCAGAGGCCGACGGACCCGACGTGGGTTCGTTGGGGGAGGAGACCGCCAAGCTCCTGGGCGCCCTCGCCGGGTGGGCCAAGGAGCAGGACCTCGGTGCGCACGCCGCGGCGTGGACCGCCGGTCCCTCCGAGGACGAGCACGCCGCAGGCGGGGCGACGGACGCGCCGCACCCGGCCGAGTGCCGCTACTGCCCGGTCTGCCGCACCGTGAACGCCGTGCGGCAGATCAACCCCGAGGCGCGCGCCCACCTGGCGGTCGCGATCACCTCGTTCGCCAAGGCCGCCGAGGCATTGCTCCGCACGGAGCCCCCCGCTCCCGAGCGGGGGCCCGTCGAGGACATCGACCTCGGCGGCTGGGACGAACCCGCCGCGGACCAGTGACGACCCACGTTCCCGCGGGGCCCGTTGCGCAGGCAGGGCCGGGCGTGGACGTCGGGGTCGACGTGGGCGGCACCACGGTCACGGCCGCCGTGGTCGCGGCCGACGGCTCGCTCGTGCGTACGGTCCACGCCGCCACCCCTCGTCCGTCGGCGGGCGTGGGTGTGCTCGAGGACGTCCTGGTCGAGGCGGTGCGGGAGGTCAGCGCCGGCGTGCCGGTGGCCCGGGTCGGCCTGGCCGCCGCCGCGTTCGTCGACTCCCACCGCGAACGGGCCATGTTCGCGCCCCACCTGGCCTGGCGCGGCGAGCCCGCTGCCAGCACGCTGTCGGCGCGTGTCGGGGCGCCGGTGCTGCTGGAGAACGACGCGACCTGCGCCGCCTGGGGCGAGGCCACGACCGGTGCTGCCGCAGGCTCGTCGTCGAGCATCACCCTCACCGTGGGCACCGGCATCGGAGGCGGCGTCGTGCTGGACGGCCGCCTGCTGAGGGGGCACAACGGCATGGCCGGAGAGTTCGGTCACGTGTGCGTCGATCCCGAGGGACCGCTGTGCCCCTGCGGTGGCCGCGGCTGCTGGGAGCGGTACGTCTCGGCGACGGCTCTGGAGGACGCCGCCGAGCGGCACCGGGGCGGTGGGGCGGCGCGGTGGATTGCGCCGCAGGTGAGCGAGGCGGCCCGGGCGGGAGACCCCGCGGCGCTGGCCGCCTTCGAGGAGGTCGGGAGCTGGCTGGGCCGGGGCCTGCTCGGTGCCGTCGCGGTCCTGGACCCCGAGGTGGTCGTCATCGGGGGCGGTGTCTCCGCGGCGGGCGACCTGCTGCTGGACCCGGCCCGTGCTGTCCTCGCGGCCGAGGTGGTTGGTCACGGCCACCGCTCGGTGCCGCGGCTGGTGACCGCGTCGCTAGGGCCGTCGGCCGGGCTCGTCGGCGCCGTCCTGCTCGCGCGCGAGGTGTTCCCGGTCGTCTGAATGATCCGGGGCCGGGCCGTCAGACCCGGGAGCCGTCGTCCCAGGGGTCGCGCGGCTCGCGTGACATGGTGGCCACCAGGAACATGAACCCGGCCACGAACCAGCCCATCGCGATGCCGAGGACGACCCTGGGCAGGGTGAGGCCGGCGAACATCGCGACCAGCAGGACCAGCGGCACGCCGATGGCTCCGGCCCAGGCGACCAGCCGCGGCCACGACGTGGGTGGCAACGGCGGGGGAGCGGGCGGTACGAAGCCCTCGGACCGCTCGATGCGGGCCTCCCGCTCCGCGACGTGGTCGCGGTCGGGATGCGCCTGGGCGTCGGGGATGACGACGTGCGCGTCGGTGCCCGCAGGCGCGGAGTCCCCGGACGTGTGGTCGGGGTCGTCGACGTCCTCGCTGCCCCGGGCGACCTCGTCCTCGGTGGGCTGCGTCCGGCCGCGTCCGGCCGGGTGCGCGTCCCGCTCGGTCGCTCCGGGAAGCACCCGCTCGCCGTAGTTGGCGACGATCTGCTCCCACGCCTCGGCCTCGGACATGGCGGGACCGGGACTGTCGGGGCGAGTCGGCTCCTCGTCGGAGTGCTCGCGGTCGGACGGGGTCACCACACCACCGTAGGTGGTGACGACAATCGCGACCAGTCTGGGGCAGACTGCCTGACGTGAAGATCCCGTTCCTCGGCGCCGAGGCCGAGCCCCTCGACCCCGCCCTCGTCGCGCCGTTGACGGCGCCGGCCCGCCCCGAGCTGACCGGGGGCCGTCGTACCGGCGTCCTGGTGCTGCACGGGTTCACCGGCTCGCCGGCGTCGATGCGCCCCTGGGCCGAGCACCTCGCGGCGGCCGGGTACGGCGTACGGATGCCGCTGCTCCCGGGCCACGGGACCCGCTGGCAGGACCTCAACCGGACCGGTTGGTCGGACTGGTACGGCGCGGTCTCCCGCGAGTTCGACGCGCTGAGGGCCGAGCACGACGACGTCGCGGTCGTCGGCCTCTCCATGGGCGGCGCGCTCACGCTGCGGCTGGCCGCGGACCGGGGCCACGAGATCGCCGGGGTCGTGGTGGTGAACCCTGCCGTGACCACGCTGCGCAAGGACGTCCTGCTGCTGCCGGTGCTCAAGCACGTCGTGCCCGCCTTCCCCGCGATCGCCAACGACATCAAGAAGCCCGGCGTCGACGAGCGCGGGTACCCGGTCACGCCGTTGCGCGCCGCCGCCTCGATGTTCGCCGGCTTCAAGGCCCTGCACGCGGACCTGGACCGCATCGAGGTCCCCGTCCTCCTGCTGCGCTCCCGGGTGGACCACGTGGTCGACCCGAGCACCTCCGAGGCGCTGCACGACCGGCTGGGGTCGCGGGACTTCACCGAGCGCATCCTCGAGGACAGCTACCACGTCGCCACCCTCGACCACGACGCAGAGACGATCTTCAACGAGTCCGTGGACTTCATCGCACGTGTCACGGGCCAGCAGGGCTAGGCTCGGTCCGTGCTGTACTGGTTCCTCAAGTGGGTCGCTCTCGGGCCCGTCCTGCGTGTCATCTTCCGCACCCACGTCTCGGGGGTGGAGAACCTCCCCGACGAGGGGCCCGCCATCCTCGCGTGCAACCACCTGTCGTACTCCGACTGGTTGTTCATGCCGCTGGCCTCGCCGCGGCGGGTGACGTTCGTGGCGAAGGCCGAGTACTTCAACACGCCCGGGATCAAGGGCTGGTTCCAGAAGAAGTTCTTCTCCGGCACCGGGCAGGTCCCGATCGACCGGGCCGGCGCCAGCGCGGCGTCGGGCGCGCTGAGGACGCAGCTGCGCCTGCTGTCGCAGGGTGAGGTGTGCGGGATCTTCCCCGAGGGCACCCGCTCGCACGACGGCCGCCTCTACCGCGGCCGCACCGGTGTGGCCCGGCTCGCGCTCGAGTCCGGTGTCCCGGTGATCCCGGTCGCCGTCGTGGGCACCGACGTGGTGGCCCCGCCGGGATCGACGTTCGGCAAGTTCACCCGCCCCGTGGTCTCGTTCGGCAAGCCGCTCGACTTCTCCCGCTACGAGGGCATGGAGAACGACCGGTACATCCTCCGCTCGATCACCGACGAGATCATGTACGAGATCATGCGGCTCTCCGGCCAGGAGTACGTGGACATGTACGCCACCACGGCCAAGGAGCTGACCAAGGAGCAGGCCCGCGAGGCTGCGCGCGCGGACGCCCCCGACGCGGAGAAGAAGGCGTCCTGACCACCGCCAGGTCGGCCGCCTCGCTGGCCGTCGAGGACCGCCTCTTCCGGGCGCTGGCGATCCTGCGGGCCGTCCTGACGGTCAACATGGTCGTCCTCAACGCCTACCGGCACGAGAACTTCGACCACCCCCGCGCGGGCGCGGTCGTGGTCGGTGCCCTCGTGGCGTGGAGCGTCTTCGCCGTCTGGGCGTACCACTCTCCGCGCCGACGCACCCGCACCCTGCTGGTCGCCGACCTTGCCGTGGCGCTCGCCGCGATGGCCCTCACCGAGCTCGTCAAGGGCGGGTTCAACGCGACCATCCCCGGTTTCTGGGTCGCCGGCGCCCTCATGGCCTGGGCCATCTACTGGCGCACCTTGGGTGGCCTGTCGGCCGCGCTGATGCTGTGCGTGTGCGACGTCGCCATCCGCGACACCGTCGACCAGGGCAACTACGGGAACCTCTTCCTGCTCATGATCGGCGGCCCGATCGTCGGGTACATGGTCGAGTCGCTGGTCCTCATGGCCGACCAGCGTGACCGCGCGGAGCGCGCCGCCGCCGTCGCCGAGGAGCGGCACCGACTGGCGAGGGCGGTGCACGACGGCGTCCTGCAGGTCCTCGCCCTCACCCAGCGCGAGGGTGCCCGCGCCGGGGGCGAGTTCGCCGAGCTCGCGCGGCTGGCCGGTGAGCAGGAGCGCAGCCTGCGCTCCCTGATCCACCAGCAGGAGACGGTGACGTCGGCGGCCCACGGCGGCCACCTCGACCTCACCGGGGCCCTGCAACGGCTGGGCACCGAGCACCCGGTCCACGTGCAGGTGGCCACCCCGGGGGTCGCGGTCCTGATGGACCGCGCGCGCGGCGAGGAGCTGGTGGCGGCGGCGAAGGCGTGCCTCGACAACGTCGCGGCCCACGTCGGCACCCACGCCAACGCCTGGGTCCTGCTGGAGGCCACCGAGTCCAGCGTCACCGTGTCGGTCCGTGACGAGGGTCCCGGCATCGAGCCCGGACGGCTGGACCGCGCCCGCGAGGAGGGGCGTCTCGGCGTCGTGTCGTCCATCGTCGGTCGGGCCGAGGAGCTGGGCGGGCGCGCGACGGTGGACTCGGGGTCGTGGGGGACCGAGTGGGAGATCGAGGTGCCGCGGGACGTGCCGGTCGACGTGGCCTGAGCCGGCGCGACGACGCGGACTAGGCTCGACGGCGGGCGACAGGGCGACAGCGTTGGGAGGCGTGCGGTGCGAACCGTCATCTGGGACAGCCACTGCAGCTTCTGCCGGCCGTGGGCCGTCCGTCTGGCCCGGCTCGACGTGCTGCGCCTGCACCGGTTCGTGGGCACCTCCGAGCCGGACGCGTACGCCGACCCGCGCGTGACCCCCGAGCACACCGACCACGCGCTGCAGCTGCTGACGCCTGCCGGCCGGTACGAGGGGTACGACGCGATCCGCCGGGTGCTGCTCAGATGTCCTCCGGTGAGTGTGGTGGCCCCGCTGCTGTGGCTCCCCGGGGCACGGTGGCTCGGCGACCGGCTGTACCGACGCGTGGCCGAGTCCCGCACCTGCGGGCTGGGGCCGGCGCAGCCGCCCATCGCGCGCGGCGCCACGGTGCTGTCGCGGTTGGTGCACCGCGGGTCGGGCGCGGCATGAGCATCCACTCCTCCCACCCGTTCGCGCAGGCCGCGGACAGTCGTGACGAGCTCCGCCGCTTCCGCGGCCGTCTCGGCGGCGCCGTCTCGCTGTGGACCGCTGGGGACGCCTCGGAGCGGGCGGGTCTGACCGTGAGCTCCCTCATGGTCGCGGGGGGTGAACCGGGCCACGCGCTGGCCCTGCTCGACCCCGACGCCGACCTCACCGAGCGGCTGCTCGGCACCGGCCGCGGGGTCGTCCAGCTGCTGCGCTGGCCGCACCGCTTGATGGCCGACGCCTTCGCCGGCACCGGACCGGCACCGGGCGGACCGTGGCGGATGGCTGCGTGGACCCAGACGTCGTACGGACCGCGCCTGGACGACGCGACCGCGTGGCTGCACGTGAGCCTCGAGGAGCAGCGCGAGGTCGGCTGGTCGGTCCTGGTCACCTGCCGCGTCGACGAGGTCGCGGTCGGCACCGACGAGGGCGCCCTGGCGCACCGCCGTGGTCGGTACCTGCACGCCGACGGCCCCGCCACTCACTAGGCTGACCCGCATGACTCGAGTGATGGTCGTCGACGACCACCCGATGTGGCGCGACGCGGTGGAGCGGGACCTGGCGGCCGCGGGGCACGAGGTCGTCGCCGTCGCCGCCGACGGGCACCAGGCGTTGGCCCGGTTCATGGCCGTACGCCCCGAGGTGCTCGTCCTGGACCTGCAGATCCCTGGGCCCAGCGGGGTCGAGGTGACCGCGACGGTGCTCAAGGAGGACCCGTCCGCGCGGGTGCTGATCCTGTCGGCGTCGGGGGAGCAGGGGGACGTCCTGGAGGCAGTCAAGGCCGGTGCGACCGGCTACCTCGTGAAGTCCGCCTCCCGCGAGGAGCTGCTCGACGCGGTACGCCGCGTCGCGGCCGGCGACACCGTCTTCACCCCGGGTCTGGCCGGCCTGGTGCTGGGGGAGTTCCGGCGCATCGCCGAGGGTCCCGACGAGAGCCCCACCGACGCGCTCACCGAGCGCGAGACGGAGGTGCTCAAGATGGTCGCGAAGGGCATGAGCTACAAGCAGATCGCCGAGCGTCTGGTCCTGTCGCACCGCACCGTGCAGAACCACGTGCAGAACACGCTGCGCAAGCTTCAGATGAACAACCGGGTGCAGCTGACGCGGTGGGCGATCGAGCACGGGCTCGACGATGACGCTTCCGACGCCTGAGGTCTGCGTGACGACCACCGACGGCACACCGGCACTGTCGTGGCGCCCGGCCGGGCCGCAGGATGCCGTCGCCCTGCTGGACCTTGAGCGGGCCGCCAACCTCGTCGGGCTCGCCCACGTCTTCGACGCGGCGCAGCACCCGTTCCCCGACGAGGCGGTCCTGGCGCGGTGGCAGGAGATCCTGGTGGATCCCGACGTCCGGGTGGAGGTGGTCGACGACCCGTCCGACGGGCGGCTCCTCGCGTACACCGCCCACGACGCGACCATCCTGCGCCACCTCGCCGTCCATCCCGAGGCGTGGGGACGGGGTCTGGGTGCGGACGGCGTCGCCCGTGCGGTGGCGTCGATCGGCCCAGGTGCCCGGCTGTGGGTCCTCGACGTCAACACCCGTGCGCGCGCCCTGTACGAGCGACTCGGGTGGGCTCCCACGGGCGTGACGCAGGTCTGCCCCTGGCCGCCGCACCCCACCGAGCTGCAGTACCGGGCGCCCGCCACCCCGGCAGGTGACCTGGATGGCTGAGGACGCCCGCCTCGTGACGGCGGCGGACGAGCTGTACGGCCTGGGGCCGGGGGAGTTCACCGCCCGCCGGGACGAGCTGGTGCGCGAGCACCGGGCGGACAAGGAGCACGCCGCGGCGCTGAAGGCTCTCAGGCGTCCGACCGTCGCCGCCTGGGTGGTGAACCTGCTGGTCCGGCGGGAGCCCGAGCAGGTGGACCAGCTGCTCGCCGTGGGCGCCGCCCTGCGCGAGGCCCAGGCCAGCCTCGACGCCGCCCAGCTCCGCGAGTTCACCAAGCAGCGCCGTCAGCTGACGGCGTCGGTCACCACGCTCGCCCGCCGCACCGCGCGCGAGGAGGGGCAGCGGGTCACCGAGGCGGTGGCCCTCCAGGTCGAGGAGACCCTGACCGCCGCCATGCTCGACGCCGACGCGGCGGCGGCCGTGCGCAGCGGTCTGCTCGTGGCCCCGGTGCGCGCGACCGGTGTGGACGCGGTCGACGTGGTGCCGGCGCTCGCCCTCCCCGGGGCGCTGGGCTTCAGCGCCACGCCCCGCGAGCAGGAGCCGCCGTCGCGCCCCGACCTGCACGTGGTCCCCGATCCCGACGCCGACGAGAAGGCGCGCCGCGAGGCCGACGAGGCGCTCGCCGCGGCACGGGCCGAGCTCGAGGCCGCGCAGCGTCAGGCAGACGAGGCTGCCGTGGAGGTGGGCGAGCTGGAGGCCAGGACCCTGGAGCTGCAGGCCCGGCTGGACGAGATGCGGCGGGAGGTGGCCGAGGTCGAGAGCGAGCTCGAGGCCGTCGACGCCGACCTCGAGGACGCCGAGGACGCCCAGGGACTCGCCGCGGAGGCCGTGCGGGAGGCCGAGGCCGGGCTCACGCGTGCCCAGTCGGTCCGTGACCGACTGGGCCGCTGAGCCACCGCCTCAGACCAGGGCCCATCCGGCCGAGCGTCGTACGGCCTCCTGCCAGCGTGCGTAGCCGGCGGCGATGGCGTGGGGGTCCCCGGCCGGGGTGAACGACCGGTCCAGCGCCCAGGTGGCGCTGAGCTCGTCGGTCGAGGACCACACCCCGGTGCCCAGACCGGCCAGGAAGGCGGCCCCCAGCGCGGTGGTCTCCACGATCTCGGGACGCTCCACCGGCACCCCGAGCTGGTCGGCCTGCAGCTGGCACAGCAGGTCGTTGGAGGCGGCGCCGCCGTCGACACGCACGGAGCTCAGCTCAGGCATGGTCTCGAGGACGTCGCGCACCTCGTACGCGATCGCCTCCAGGGTGGCGCGCACGATGTGCGCCCGGGTGGTGCCGCGGGTCAGCCCGAGGATGGTGCCGCGCGCGTGCGGGTCCCAGTGCGGTGCCCCCAGCCCGGTGAGGGCGGGCACGAACACCACCCCGCCCGAGTCGGCCACCGTCCCGGCAACGGCTTGCGTCTCGGCTACCGACCCGACCAGCTGGAGCCCGTCGCGCAGCCACTGGACGGCCGCGCCGGTGACGAAGATCGAGCCCTCCAGCGCGTACGTGGTCACCCCGTCGGGCGAGCGCCACGCCGCGGTGGACAGCAGCCCCGCCTCGCTGCGCACGGGGGTCGTCCCGGTGTTGGTGAGGATGAACGACCCCGTGCCGTAGGTGCACTTGGAGTCGCCCTCGGCGAAGCAGGTCTGACCGAACAGGGCGGACTGCTGGTCGCCGGCGATGCCGGCGATCGGCAGGGACAGGTCCAGGAAGACGCGCGGGTCGGTCGTGGCGACCTCGCCCCAGCTCGGCACGACCTCGGGCAGGGCGTCACGCGGGACCCCGAACAACGTGCAGAGCTCGTCGGACCACTCGCCACCGGCGAGGTCGAACAGGAGGGTGCGTGAGGCGTTGGAGACGTCGGTGACGTGCCAGGTGCCGCGGGTCAGACGCGCGATCAGGTACGAGTCGACCGTGCCGACGGCGTACCGGCCGGACTCGACCAGGGCCCACGTGTGCGGCTCGTTCTCGGCCAGCCAGCGCAGCTTGGTCGCGGAGAAGTACGGGTCCAGCCGCAGGCCGGTCAGCTCGCTGACCCGCTGCTCGTGGCCGGCGTCGCGCAGGGTGGTGCAGATGTCGGCGCTGCGGCGGTCCTGCCACACGATCGCCCGTCGCGGTGAGCCGAGCGTCTCGCGGTCCCACAGCACGACCGTCTCGCGCTGGTTGGTGATCCCCACGGCGGTGAGCTCGGTGCGGTCCACCTTGGTCAGCACCTCGCGGGTGGCCTGCAGCGTGGCCTGCCAGATCTCCTCGGGCGTGTGCTCGACCCAGCCCGGCTGCGGGAAGTGCTGGGGGAACTCCTGGTAACCCTTGGCCACGATGCGGGCGTCGGGGCCGACCACCACGGCGGTGACGCCGGTGGTGCCGGCGTCGATCGCGAGAACGCTCATCGGTGACTCTCCCTCACTCGGCGGCGGTGCCGCGGACGACGTCGAGGACGCGGGTGTCGATCCACTCCGGCCTCAGGCCGGGGGCGACCCGCATCTCGTAGTTCTCCGAGCCGACCCACTCCCGGAAGTGCTCGTGGCCGCGCGCCACGGCGAACGCGGACAGCTCGGCGAACAGAGCCTCGTCGACCGGCACCTTCTCCTCGTCGGTCGAGGCGGTCAGGTACAGGTCGTTGAGGTCGAGCAGCCGGGCGAGCTCCTCGACGGGCGTGGCGTGGTCGTCCACGCGCAGGTCGACGGCGACGTCATCGCCACCTCCGTACCCCGCGCCCTCGCGGACCACGAGGAGTGCGGCCGCCTGCCGTCCGCGCCGGTCGCCGCCGGCGGCGTCACCGGCAGCCAGGGCGGTCAGCAGCCGGTGGGCGAACGGGCGTCCCTCGCCCTCGCGCCACGCCTGCTCCATGGCCTCGACGACCTCGGGGCCGGTCAGGATGTTGCCCTGGATGGCGTAACCGGCGCCGGTCACGCCGCCCGCCCAGTCGAAGCAGTCCCGACCCGTGTACGTGGCCGCGTTGCCCTCCACGTCGACGATCCCGACCTGGCGGTCGTGGGGCTGGTCGTCGTCCTCGATGAGCCTGTCGAGCGCCACCTGTGCGGTGGCCCCGTCGTCGAGCAGCCCCAGGCCGGTGAACTTGAACGAGACGTTGGCGTCGGCCTGGGTGGCCACGGCACCGACGCCGGCCACGGCGGCAGGGACGGCGTTGCCGACCGCGAGGAACTTCGACGCCACTGCCACGCCCCAGGACTCGCCGTCCTCGGACCGGGCCACGATGGAGAAGGTCATGGGCCGACCCTAGTTGGCCGTGGGCCGGTGCCGGCGCCCAACTCCCGCACGGTCCCGCACCTCGGGACCTTGGGCCCGGACCGGGTGACGCCGACCCCGCGTGCGACTAGGCTCACAACCGTACGAATGGAACGTTCAAACGGAGGTTGTCATGCGCGTCGGAATGCTCACCGGGGGCGGCGACTGTCCCGGTCTCAACGCGGTCATCCGCGCCGCGGTACGCAAGGGCGTGGGTGAGCACGGCTTCGAGTTCGTCGGCTACCGCGACGGGTGGCGTGGTCCCCTCGAGGGCGTCACCATGGAGCTGGGCGTCGAGCAGACGCGCGGGATCCTGCCCCGGGGCGGGACGATCCTGGGGTCGAGCCGCACCAACCCCTTCGCCATCGAGGGCGGCGTGGAGCGGATCAAGGCCAACCTGGAGCGCGACGGCGTCGACGCGCTGGTGGCCATCGGCGGCGAGGACACCCTCGGCGTGGCCACCAAGCTGGCGGACCTCGGCGTCCACGTGGTCGGCGTTCCCAAGACGATCGACAACGACCTCTCCGGCACCGACTTCACCTTCGGGTTCGACACGGCCGTCAACATCGCGACCGAGGCGATCGACCGCCTGCACACCACCGCGGAGTCGCACCACCGCGTGCTGGTGGTCGAGGTGATGGGCCGTCACGCGGGCTGGATCGCGCTGCACTCCGGCATCGCCGGCGGCGCCAGCATGGTGCTGATCCCCGAGGTCCCCTTCGACATCGAGGAGGTGTGCGCCAAGGTCGAGCAGCGCTTCGAGAGCAAGTACGCCCCCATCGTGGTCGTCTCCGAGGGCGCGGTGCCCGTCGAGGGCGGCGACATGACGCTGCTGACCGGGGAGAAGGACGCCTTCGGCCACGTCCGCCTGGGCGGGATCGGTGACCGGCTGGCCTCCGAGATCGAGGCGCGCACCGGCAAGGAGGCGCGTGCGGTGGTGCTCGGGCACGTACAGCGCGGCGGTACGCCGACGGCCTTCGACCGCTGGCTCGCGACCCGCTTCGGCCTGCACGCGATCGCCGCTGTCGCCGACGGCGACTTCGGCACCATGATGGCCCTCAAGGGCAAGGACATCGTCCGGCTCCCGCTGATCGAGGGGACCGGTGAGCTCAAGGTCGTCTCGCAGGCCGAGTACGACGAGGCGCGCGTCTTCTTCGGCTGACCCCAGCCGCGTCGCGCACGCTGCCGCCCCGCACACCCCGGTGTGCGGGGCGACGTGCGTCGAGGCCCGATGCGTCCGTGGCCCTTGTCACGCCGCGCCTCTCTGTGGAGAGTGGAGCGAACGAGTCCCGCGACGGCAGGGGGAGACATGAGCGCAACCTCGACGGAACAGCCAGCCGAGCAGCACCACGAGCTCAAGCGGGTGATGGGGCCCAAGCTCCTCCTCCTCTTCATCGTCGGCGACATCCTCGGCGCGGGCGTCTACGCGGTCACCGGCCAGATGGCGGCCACCGTGGGCGGGATGGTCTGGCTCCCGTTCCTGCTCGCCTTCGTGGTGGCCACGATGACGGCCCTGTCGTACCTCGAGCTCGTCACGAAGTACCCCCAGGCGGCGGGTGCCGCCCTGTACGCCCACAAGGCGTTCGGCGTCCACTTCGTCACGTTCCTGGTGGCCTTCGCGGTGGTCTGCTCGGGCATCACCAGCGCGTCGACCTCGGCCAACGTCCTGTCCCAGAACCTCACCGGTGGCCTGCTCGTCAACGGGTGGCTCGACGAGGCGCCCAGCACGACCACGACGATGCTCATCGCCATGGCGTTCATGGTGCTGCTGGCGCTGATCAACCTGCGCGGGGTGGGGGAGAGCGTGAAGTTCAACGTGATCCTCACCCTCGTGGAGATGACCGCGCTGGCGCTGGTGATCGGCGTCGGGTTCTGGGCGATGGCCCGCGGGGAGGGTGACCTGAGCCGGGTCGTCACCTTCCAGACGGCCGACCAGCAGAGCGCCTTCATGGCGATCACGCTGGCCACCTCGGTCGCGTTCTTCGCCATGGTCGGGTTCGAGGACTCGGTCAACATGGTCGAGGAGACCCACGAGCCCGAGCGCATCTTCCCGCGCACGATGCTGACCGGCCTCGGCATCGCGGTGATCATCTACATGTTGGTCGCCGTCAGCGTGGTCGCGGTGCTGACCCCGGCGGAGCTGGCCGAGATCAACAAGTCGGAGGGGCGTGCGCTGCTCGAGGTGGTCAGCAAGGGTGCCCCGGACGTCCCCATCGACCGGATCTTCCCGTTCCTCGCCGTGTTCGCGGTCGCCAACACAGCTCTCATCAACATGCTGATGGCCTCCCGGCTGCTGTACGGCCTGGCCAAGCAGGACGTGCTCCCGCGCACCCTGGCGAGCGTCTCGCCCAACCGCCGCGCACCGTGGGTGGGCATCGGCTTCTCGACGGTCCTGGCGCTCGGCCTCATCTGGTACGTCGCCACCCAGTCCGACTCGCCCGTGGTCACGCAGCTGTCCGGGACGACGTCCCTGCTCCTGCTGGGTGTCTTCACCATCGTCAACGTGGCCTGCCTGGTGCTGCGTCGCGACGGTCAGCAGGGCTTCTTCCGCTCGCCCGGCATCACCCCGTTGATCGCCGCCATCCTTGCGCTCGCGCTGATCTTCGTGCCGTGGGGGGAGCGGGACTCGATGCAGTACGTCATCGCCACGGTGATGGTGCTCGTCGGTGTCGTGCTGTGGCTGATCACCTGGCTCACCAACCGCGGGGTGCGGGCCCAGAAGACGGGCTTCCGCGACATCGAGCACCTGGGCGACTAGCCCGCCCGCGGACGGTGCGACCCACGTCTCGCGCTGCGGGCTGGGTTTGGCGACATCGTGTCGGTAACCTTGCCGACATGATGTCGACAACACGTCGGGGGCACACATGTTCCTGGCTCTGAGAGAACTCTCCTTCGCGCGCGGCCGCTTCGCCCTCATGGGATCCGTCGTCGCCCTGATCGCGCTCCTCATGGTGATGCTGTCCGGTCTGTCGGTCGGTCTGGTCAACGACGGCGTCTCCGGCCTGAAGAAGATGCCGGTCACCCACTTCGCCTTCGTCGGCGACGTCTCCGAGGACTCGGCCTTCTCGCGCTCGGTGGTCACGGACCAGGCGTACGAGGCCTGGCAGGACGTCGACGGGGTCGAGGACGCCGCCCGTCTGGGCAACACCCTGATCAACGGCCGCACCGACTCCGACGTGGAGATCGATCTGGCCCTGATCGGCGTCGACCCCGGCTCCTTCGTCGACCCGGGGGCCGCCCAGGGTGAGCCGCTCGGTGACGACCCGATGGGACTCGTGGTCAGCGAGACCGCCCTTGACGAGGGTGTCGCCATCGGTGACGTCGTCACCGTCGACCAGCTCGGCACCGAGCTCAACGTGATCGGGGTGCTGGACGGCCAGCACACCTTCGGGCACGTCGACATGGCCTACGTGGCCATGCCGGTCTGGCAGGAGATCCGTGCCGGCGCCCGCCCCGGTGAGAAGGTCTCCGAGCACGTGCGCGAGGAGTTCACCGCGGTGGCACTCCGAGCCGACGACGGCTTCGACCCCGCGGCCGGCGACGAGGCGGCCGACACGACCACGTTGACGCTGAAGGAGTCCTTCGGTGCCTCGCCCGGCTACTCCGCCGAGACGATGACCCTGGACATGATCCAGTGGTTCCTCTACGCGATCGCCGCCCTCGTGGTGGGTGCCTTCTTCACCGTCGTCACCATCCAGCGGCGCGGCGAGATCGCCGTCATGCGGGCGATGGGGGCCTCGACCGGTTACCTCGTGCGGGACAGCCTCGTGCAGTCCCTGATGCTGCTGGTGGTCTCGGTCGCCGTCGGGGTCGGCCTCGGCGTGGGGATGGGCGCGTTCCTGTCCAGCACGCCGATGCCCTTCCACCTGCAGGCCTCCGACATCGCCGTTGCCAGCGCTCTGGTCGTCGTGCTCGGCATGCTCGGCGCCGTCTTCGCCGTCCTGAGGATCACCAAGGTCGACCCGCTCACCGCCCTGGGAGGCAACCGATGAACGCCGGACTCGAGCTCTCCTCGGTCACGCTGACCCACGGCGACGGCGAGGAGACCGTCCTCGCGCTCGACGCGGTCGACCTGTCGGTCGGCCCGGGCGAGCTGGTGGCGGTCGTGGGGCCGTCCGGTTCGGGCAAGTCGAGCCTGCTGGCCGTCGCCGGTGCCCTCGTGCACGCCGACTCCGGCACCGTACGACTCGCGGGCACGGACCTGTCGACCACGTCGCGCAAGGAGCTGACCCGGATCCGCCGCGAGGAGATCGGGTTCGTCTTCCAGAGCGGCAACCTGGTCCCGGCGCTCACGGTCCTCGACCAGCTGCGGCTGCCGCTGACCTTCGGCCGGGTCGCGGAACCGCGGGACCCCATGGCCCTCCTGGCCGAGGTCGGCATGGACCACAAGGCCGGTCGGCGTCCGCACCAGCTCTCCGGTGGCGAGCGCCAGCGGGTCGGGATCGCCCGTGCCCTGGTCCACCGCCCGAGCGTCCTGCTGGTCGACGAACCGACTGCCGCGCTCGACCGGCAGCGCTCCCAGGACGTGGTGGCCCTGCTCGCCCGCGAGACCCACGAGCACGGCGTCGCGACCGTGATGGTCACCCACGACCACGAGGTGCTGCACCACTGCGACCGGGTGCACGAGATGATGGACGGACGACTCAGCGAGTACAGCCCGGCCTGAGCCGGGGCTCCACGTCAGGACCAGGAGGGGAACGTGCCGAGGATCGACGCACCGACCGTTGCCGAGCACAGGGTGCGGCAGAGGCGGGCCATCCTGGACGCGGCGCGCTCCCACCTGGCCCTGACCGGGGTGGCCCCGTCCCTCGCGGAGGTGGGGGCGCAGGCGGGGCTGGCCCGCTCCAGCGTCTACCAGTACTTCTCCTCCCGTGAGGACCTGCTGGTGGCGGTTGTCGAGGAGGTCCTGCCCGACTGGTCGCGCCGGGTGCGGACCGCCGTCCTGGCCGAACCGACGCCCGGTGCCCAGGTGTGGGCGTACGTGTCGTCCAACGTGGATCTCTTCTTCGGAGCCGAGCAGGCCGTCGCCACCGCGGTGACCGGCGTCGTCGACCCCAGCCGTCTGGCCGGACCGATGGAGCGGTTCCACTCCGAGCTCGCCGAGCCCCTCGTCGAGGCGCTCGACGCGATGGGGGAGCCGTACCCGCGCCTGGCCGCCGACGTGATCGGTGCGGCACTGGTCAAGGTGAGCAACGGCTGCAACAGTTCCGGCGAGCGGCTGGGCCGGGACGAGGCGCTGGGCACGCTGCGCCGCCTCCTGGCCGGTTACCTGGACCTTCAGGCCTGAGCGGCGACCGAGGGATGGCCGAGGTCACCCGAGCAGTCCCGCGAGGCGGGCAGATCGCGGGTGCTGGGGCGGCAGAACGTAGGCTGGAGCCCGTGAGCACCTTCCCTTCCCTGCAGCAGTTGCACGACCTCAAGCCCCTGCAGCAGCCGACCTATCCGGACTCCGGGGCCGTGCAGGCCACCGTCGACCGGTTGCGCGGCCTGCCGCCGCTGGTCTTTGCCGGGGAGTGCGACGCGCTGAAGGCCAAGCTGGCTGCCGTCTCCCGCGGGGAGGCGTTCCTGCTCCAGGGCGGCGACTGCGCCGAGACCTTCGCCGAGGTGACGGCCGACAACGTGCGCAACAAGCTGCGCGTCCTGCTGCAGATGGCCGTCGTGCTGACGTACGCCGGCTCCATGCCGGTGGTGAAGCTGGGCCGTCTCGCGGGCCAGTACGCCAAGCCGCGCAGCTCCGACCTGGAGACCCGTGACGGAGTGACCCTGCCGGCGTACCGCGGCGACGCGGTCAACGCGTTCGAGTTCACCCCCGAGGCGCGCATCCCCGACCCGGGCCGCATGCTCGACGTCTACAACAACTCCGCCGCCACGCTCAACCTCGTGCGCGCCTTCGTCACGGGTGGCTACGCCGACCTGCGCCAGGTGCACGCCTGGAACAACGACTTCATCCGTGAGTCCCCGTTCGCCCAGCGCTACGAGCAGATGGCGACCGAGATCGACCGGGCGCTGGAGTTCATGAAGGCCATCGGCGCCAACCCGGACGAGTTCCGCGGCGTCGACTTCTACTCCAGCCACGAGGCGCTCCTCATGGAGTACGAGCACGCGATGACGCGCATCGACTCGCGCACCGACAAGCCGTACAACGTCTCGGGCCACTTCGTGTGGATCGGTGAGCGCACCCGCCAGCTCGACGGCGCCCACGTCGAGTACTTCAGCCACATCCAGAACCCGATCGGCGTCAAGCTCGGCCCCACGGCCACCGCGGACGACGCGCTGGGGCTGGCGGCGAAGCTCAACCCGGACAACGAGCCCGGTCGCCTCACCTTCATCACCCGCTTCGGCGCCGAGAAGATCCGCGAAGGTCTGGCACCGCTGGTGGAGAAGGTCAGCGCCGAGGGCGTCTCGGTGGCGTGGATCAGCGACCCGATGCACGGCAACACCTTCACCTCCTCCAACGGCTACAAGACGCGCCGCTTCGACGACGTCATCGACGAGGTCCAGGGCTTCTTCGACGTGCACCGCTCGCTGGGCACCGTGCCCGGCGGCGTCCTGGTCGAGATGACCGGCGACGACGTCACCGAGTGCATCGGTGGCGGCGAGGAGCTGGACGAGGCGAGCCTGGCCCACCGCTACGAGTCGGTCGTGGACCCGCGCCTCAACCGGGTGCAGAGCCTCGAGCTCGCGTACCTGGTGGCGGAGATGCTGCGCAGGGGCTGATCCGTACCCGCACCACCTGCTCCCGCACCCGGTCAAGGTGCGGGAGTAGTTTTTTCCGGTGATCGATCTGCGTTCCGACACCCTGACCCGCCCCAGCGAGCCGATGCGCGCCGCCATGGCCCGCGCGGAGGTGGGCGACGACGTCTACTCCGAGGACCCCACCGTCCGCGCGCTGGAGGAGCGGGTCGCCGGGCTGTTCGGTCACGAGGACGCGCTCTTCACACCCACCGGGTCGATGGCCAACGTGCTTGCCGTAGCGAGCGTGGTGCGACCGGGTGAGGAGGTGCTCTGCGAGGCTTCGGCCCACATCGCGCGGGCGGAGCTGGGCGCCCACGGTGCCGTCTCCGGACTCACGATGCGCACGTGGCACCACCCCCGGGGCCACGCGGACCTCGACCAGATCCGTCGCATGCACGCCCCCGACATGGGGCCGTTCTTCGTGCGTACGGCGGCGGTCTCGGTGGAGAACACGCACAACTTCGCCGGTGGTTCGGTCACCTCGATCGACGACCTGCGGGCGCTGCGGGCGTGGGCGGAGGACACCGGCACCGCCGTGCACCTCGACGGCGCCCGGATCTGGAACGCCCACGTCGCCACCCGCACCCCGCTGTCGTCGTACGGGGCCGTCGCCGACGTGCTGGCCGTGTGCCTGTCCAAGGGGCTGGGAGCGCCCGTGGGATCGCTGGTCGTGGGCTCGGCTGACGCGATGGCCGCGGCCCGGGTGCAGCGCAAGCGGTTGGGTGGGGGGATGCGTCAGGTGGGTGTTCTCGCTGCCGCCGGCCTCCACGCGCTGGACCACCACGTCGAGCGGCTGGCCGAGGACCACGAGCACGCCCGGCTGCTCGGCGAGGCGTTGGGACTCGACCCGTCGGAGGTGGAGACCAACATCGTCGTGGTGGACCGCGACGACGCCCCCGCGCTGGTCGAGGCGGCCGCCCGTGAGGGGGTGCGGATCGCCCAGGTCGGGCCCCGGGCCGTACGGCTCGTCACCCACCTCGACGTCAGCCGACGTCAGGCCGAGCAGGCCGCCGCGGTGCTGAGCCGGCTGACCAGGCCAGGCGCATGATCTCCACGTCGCCCTGGGAGCTGACTGCGCTCGCCGGTGTCGAGGAATCCGGTGCTCGCGTACAGCCGGCGCCCGCGACGGTTCTGCGTGCGCGTCCAGACGCTCAGCTCGTCCCAGCCGTCCGGGGGAGGCGTCTGGAGTGCGCGGACCAGCGCTGAGCCGACCCGGCACCCCCAGTACTCGGGGGAGACGAAGACCATCGAGATGTGACCCGCCCCGGGCGTGACGGCGCCCTCGTCCCGGTACGGTTCGGCGGCGAGCATGCCGGTGGGCCGGTCGCCGTAGTGGGCCAGCAGGGTCACGCCGGCCTCGTCGCTGACCGACTCGCGGAGGCGACGGCGTACCCGCTCGGTCCGCTCCGCACCGGGAGGGCGGTCCGCGGCGCGACGGGCGGAGGCCCACACCTCCAGGGCGAGGGGGACCTGGGAGTCGGTCAACGGTGTGACCGTGATCCGCGGCATGGCCGTGACGCTACCAAGCCGGGGCCCGCTCACACGGCGATGTGCGGGACCTCGCCCTCGACGTGACGGCGCCGGGACGGCAGCTCCACCACGACCATGGCGACCACGACCATGGCGCCGCCGATGAGAAGCCGGCTCGTGAGGTGCTCGCCACCCAGCCACACCGCGAACAGGGACGCGAAGACGGGCTCCATGCTCATGATGATCGCGCTGCGCGTGGGCGGGAGGTGCGCCTGCGCCCACGTCTGGGCGAGCAGGCCGAGCGCGCCCACGACGACGGCCATGTAGACCAGGCTGAGCCAGTCCGAGGTCCGGTCGGGCAGCACGATGCCGCCCGGAGCGGCGCTGACCAGGCAGATCGCCGCGATGACGACGATCTGGAGGATGGTCATGCCGACGGCGTCGGCAGCGGTCGACCAGGCCCCCAGCGCCACGATGTGCAGGGCGTACAGCACGGCAGCCACGAACGTGATCGCCTCGCCGTAGCCGACACTGACCCCGCTCAGGGTCAGCACGCCCAGCCCGACGGTGGCCAGCACGACCGCGGCCCAGGTGAGGGCGGGGATCCGCGTACGCAGGATGACCGAGGCCAGCAGCGGTGTGAGGACCACGTACATGCCGGTCACGAAACCGCTGACGCTGGCGTGGGTGTGCGCCAGGCCGGCGGTCTGCAGGATCTGGGCGAGGCCGTACAGGACACCCAGCAGCAGGGCGTGCTGATTCGCGTGCCGGGGGAGCCGCGCCACGGCCCGCGGAGCGACGAGGAAGAGCGCGACGGCGGCGATCGCGAACCGCACGCCGAGAAAGTCGACGGTGGGGACCCGCTCGAGCAGGTCCTTGATCAGGAAGAACGTCGATCCCCACGCAGCGGTGAGGGCCAGCAGGGCGAGCATCGCCAGCACCTGCATCCGCGTCGAGGAGCCGGTGCCGGGGTTTGCCGCGGGAGTCTCTGCGGGGGTGGGTTCACTCACCGTGGGCCTCCCGGCGCAGCCGTCGCAGCGTCTCCATGTCGGGGTCGTCCGCGTCGCGCGACCCCGGCGTCTCCAGGATGAACGGGACCCCGGCGAGCTCGGGGTGGGCGAAGAGCTCGCGGAAGGCGTCCTCGCCGATGTGGCCCTGCCCGATCTTCTGGTGGCGGTCCTTGAACGCCCCGCGGACGTCCATGGAGTCGTTGGCGTGGACCAGACGCAGCCGCCCGGGGCCGCCGATCTCGACGATCCGGTCGACCGTCGCGGTGGCGCCGCCCTCCTCGTCGAGCGGCGACCCGGCCGCGAAGACGTGACAGGTGTCGAGGCAGATGCCGGCCTTGGGGTGGTGGTCGAGCGCGTCGAGGTAGCCAGCCAGGTCCTCCACGCCCGCGCACAGGGAGCGGCCCTGGCCCGCGGTGGGCTCGAGCAGCAGCCAGGGCGCCTCGTCGCCGAGCTCCTCCAGCAGCGGCAGCAAACCCTCGCGCACCTGGCGCATCGCCGCGGCGTGCTTCTCCTCGCCACCGGTGGGGTCGACGTACGAGCCGGTGTGCACGACCACGCCCTCCGCGCCGATCCCGGCGGCGCGGCGCAGGTTGTGGGCCACCACGGCGACGGAGTTCTCGTACGTCTTCGGGGTGGGGGAGCCGAGGTTGACCAGGTACGGGGCGTGGATGAAGGTGCGGATGCCGCGCTCGCCGCAGGCGTCGCGGAACCGCCGGTCCTGGGTGGCGTCGCCGGCGGACAGAGCCCAGCCACGCGGGTTGCCGACGAAGACCTGCAGCGTCTCGCAGCCGATCGCGTCGCCGGAGGCGAGCGCACCCGCGTGCAGGCCCTTGCCGACCTGGACGTGCGTCCCGATCGGGTTACGGAGGGTCAGCGGGTCGAGCGTGGGGGACGGGTCCGGCGAGTCAGGCACCGGCCAAGCCTAGGTGGCAGGGGGCGCGCCGCCGGACCTCAGGGTCCCGGTCCGCGGCTCAGATCAGGTAGATCGTGATGGTGCTGCCCTTGGGGACCATCGTGCCCGCGGACGGGTCGGTACGCATGACAAAACCGAGGCCGAGGTAGTTGTCGTCGTGCTCGACGCGGACCTTGAAGCCCGCGTCGGTCAGGGTCTTCTCGGCGGCGTCCGCCCCCGAGGCCCGCACCTGCGGCACCTCGATGAGCTCGGGGCCCTTGGAGACCACGAACTCCACGGTGTCGCCCTTGTACAGGGTGCCGCTGGTGGGAGTCTGCGAGATCACGTCACCGTCGTCGACGTCGTCGCTGAACTCCTCGCCGACCGTACGCACCACCAGACCCTGGGCCTCGAGCTTCTTCTTGGCGGTCTCGAAGTCCTTGCCGGTCCAGTCGGTGATCGTGATGGGCTTGCGACCCTTGCTGATCACCAGGTTGACCTTGGCGCCCGGCTTCAGGGTCGTGCCGGCCTCGGGGGACGACGTGATGACCTGACCCTCGGGGATCGAGTCGTGCCACTGCTGCGAGGACGTCCCGAAGGCGAGGTTCGTGGCGCGCAGGAGGTCCTGGGCCTCGTCCTCGCTCATGCCGCGGAGCTGGGGGACGTCGTACCGCTCCGGTCCCTGCGAGATGCGCAGCGTGACCACACCGTCCTTGACCACACGCTCGTTGGGGCCGGGGTCGGTGGAGACGACGAGCCCGGCCTTCACCGTCTCGGAGAAGGCGGGGTCACCGATGCGTGCCTCCAGGCCGGCAGCCTCGAGCCGCTCCACCGCGACCTTCTGGGTGAGGTTGAGGACCGCCGGTGTCGTCGTGTACCGCGCCCAGCCGAACCACCACGCGCCGACACCGACGCCGACGACGAGCAGCAGTGCCAGGGCGAGCAGCAGCGGGCCGCGCGCGGAGCGTCGACGTGCCTGCTGGGGGGCGGCCCCCACCGGGGGCAGGCCGTGGCGGGTGGCGGGGTCCTCGCCGTCGCGGGGGCGGCTTCCATCGTGGTTGGTCGGAGTCGCCGAGGTCGTGCGCCCGGCGTTGGCCAGCTCGATCGGGTCGAACGGGGCGACCGCGGTGCTCTCGGGCGCCGACGAGGCGGGGGATGCTGAGCTGGAGGCTGACGGCGACGCCGCCGCGACCGCGGGAGCCACCACCGTCGGCAGGTCGGGGTCGGAGGGGTCCACCACGTCGTCGAAGATGCTCAGGCCTTCGTCCGCCGCCACCGCGGGCGCCGGACGGGGCCGCAGGTCCTCGGCGAGCTCGGGGTCCTCAAGGGCGCCGGAGCGGATCGCCTGGGTGACCCGGTCGACGTGGCGCAGCAGCACCGAGGCGTCGGCCGGACGCTGGCTCCGGTCACGCGAGGTCGCGCGCGCCACGAGGGCGTCCACGTAGTCGGGGATCCCGGCGACGAGCGTCGAGGGGAGCGGGATGTCGGTGTGGACGTGCTTGTACGCCACCTGGATCGGGGACTCGCCCTCGTGCGGCTTGGTCCCGGTCAGCAGCTCGAAGAGCACCACGCCGGCTGCGTACACGTCGACCCGGGCGTCGGCCTCGCCGTCGACGACGAGCTCGGGTGCCAGGTACGACACCGTGCCGATCAGCACGCCGCCGGTGGCCGTGTGGCTGGTCTCGGAGCTGACCGCCTTGGCCAGACCGAAGTCGGCCACCTTGATGCTGCGGTGCCCGTCCGCCTCGTCGGAGATCAGGACGTTCTCGGGCTTGACGTCGCGGTGCACCACCCCGGCGCGGTGCGCGGCGGCCAGGGCCTGGACGAGCGGGGTGAACAGCTCCAGCGCACGGGCGGGCGAGAGCGGGGCCTGGGCCCGGACGAGGTCGCGCAGGGTCTGGCCGGGGACGTACTCCATCGCGAGGTAGACGGTCCCGTCCTCGTCGCCCTGGTCGTAGACGCCCACGACGTGCGGGTGGTTGAGCCGGGCGGCGGCCCGCGCCTCGCGGACGAAGCGGCGGGCGAACGCGTCGTCGTCACCCAGGCCCGGGTGCATGACCTTGACCGCCACGGTCCGGTCCAGACGCAGGTCGGTGGCGCGGTAGACGCTGGCCATGCCCCCGCGGGCGATGCGGTCCCCGATCCGGTAGCGGCCGTCGAGCAGGCGCCCGACCAGGGGGTCGGTCGGGTTGCCGGCGGGGCCGGACGTGTTCGTCCGGGCGCGCTCGTCTGGCTCCACTGTCGACCTCCATCACCGGACGGGGAAGGTTCCGGTGGTCACATCGTACGGAAAGAGGGCCAGCGCCCGGACGCCTCGACCGCTCCCGGCGTGGCGCCGGAACCCCGGTGCGCGTGACAGACTTGGCCTCATGACTGCGGTTGATCCTCACGACGTCCCCCTCGCCGAGCGCGACCTCGACGCCCTCGTCCCCGCGTGGCTGGAGTGGTCCGAGGTGGCCGACGAGCTCGGTGTCACGGTGGCCAAGGTGCGCACGATGATCCGCGAGCACGAGCTGGCCGCCGCGGTCCCGCGCCCCGGGGCCGGCCAGCGGGTGCCTGCCGACTTCCTCCAGGACGGTCTCGTGGTCAAGGGCCTGCCCGGGCTGCTGACGGTGCTGCACGACCAGCACTTCGACGACCGCGAGTGCATCGCCTGGATCTTCACCGACGAGAACCTGCCCGGTCGGCCGATCGACGCGCTGCGTGAGAACCGCGGCAGCGAGGTCAAGCGCCGAGCCCAGTCCCTGGGCTTCTGAGCGTGGCCCGCGACAACGGCCGTACCCCGGCCAGCCTCGGCGCGCTCGTCGTCGTCCTTCTCATCGCGGTCCTCTACTGGTGGGTCGAGTCGGAGGGCCAGGGCGAGGACACCGCCAAGGAGCCCGCCAGCAAGCAGACCTCGTCGCACACCCTGGCCCCGGCGCCGGAGACGACGGAACCGTCGGCGACCACGACGAGCGACTCCGAGCAGCCCTCGGAGCAGCCGGACGCGACCGACGACCAGGTTCCCGACGTCGACCCCGCCAGCGGTCTCCCCGTCGTCCTCGAGGAGGCGCTGCCGGCCGAGGCGGGTGAGGTGCTCGACGACATCGACGCTGGCGGACCCTACGAGTACGACCGTGACGGGATCACCTTCGGCAACTACGAGGGGATCCTCCCCGACGAGCAGCGGGGCTACTACCGCGAGTACACCGTCGAGACCCCCGGTCTGAGCCACCGCGGCGCCCGGCGCATCGTCGTCGGGGGCGGCCGGCTCTTCTACTGGACCGACGACCACTACGAGTCGTTCAGCAGGATCTGGCGATGAGCGGGCTCGCCGCGCTGCTGGCCGGGCGCGTCCCCTGCGAGGTCGTGCGGTGGACCAGCGCGTACGAGGCGGACGAGGTCGCCCACGTCGTCACCCACGCCGGCTGGGAGTTCTCCCACGTCGACGGCTGGCTGGTCGGGGACACCAAGGACGACGTGCTGGCGGCGCTGGGGACGGCCCTGGGCTTCGCCCCGACGTACGGCCGCAACCTCGACGCCCTCGCGGACTCGCTGCGCGACCTCTCCGACGAGGGCGGGAGGGTGCTGCTGTGGGACGGGTGGAGCGTGCTCGCGCGCGCCGACGAGCGCGTGTTCCGGCTCGTCGTGGAGATCCTCGGTGAGCGCGCGGGCGATCCCGGTGCCACCCCCTTCGCCGTCCTGCTGCGGGGCGAGGGTCCCGAGGTCGTCGGGATCGGCGAGCTCGACTGAGGCCTGCTCGGCCGCCTCAGACCGTACGGCTCGTGGCCGCCTCGGCCAGCTCGCGCAGGACCACCTTGGCGTGGGCGTCGAGGTCGGCGGCGTCGAGCGCGGACAGCGCGCGGCCCAGCAGGTCGTCGATCATCGCCTCGACCCGGTCGTGCCCGCCCGAGGAGACGATGAGCCCACGCAGCTCGGCCACGTCCTCGCTGGTGAGGTCCGTGCCCAGGGCCTCGTCGAGGCGGGCGGCCCGGGCCCCGCTGAGCCCGTCGAGCGCGCACGCGACCAGGACGGTGCGCTTGCCCTCGATGAGGTCGTCGCCGGCCGGCTTGCCGGTCTGCTCGGGGTCGCCGAAGACGCCGAGGACGTCGTCACGCAGCTGGAACGCCTCGCCGAGCGGCAGCCCGAACGCGCTGAGCTGGGCCATCTGCTCGGCACTCGCGCCGGCCAGGGCGGCACCGATGTGCAGCGGTCGCTCCACGGAGTACTTGGCCGACTTGTAGCGCAGGACCGTCATCGCGGTGTCCACGTCGGCACGGCCGCGGGCCTGGACCGACACGTCGAGGAACTGGCCGGCGATCACCTCGGTGCGGCACAGGTCGAACACGGCCAGCGCCGGCAGGACCTCCTCGATGCCGAGCCCGCAGGTGCGCAGCAGCTCGTCGGACCAGGCCAGCAGCAGGTCGCCGAGGAGGATGGCCGCCGCCGCGCCGTACTGGAACGGGTCGCCACGCCACCCGGCGCCACGGTGCTCGGCCTCGAAGGCGCGGTGGGTCGCCGGGCGCCCACGGCGGGTGTCGGAGGCGTCCATGTAGTCGTCGTGGACCAGGGCGCTGGCCTGCAGCAGCTCCAGCGCGGCACAGACCCGGGCCAGCGCGTCCTCGTCGCGGGCGACCGGCGAGACCGCCAGGTGGCCCCAGTACGCGAACGCGGCACGGAACCGCTTGCCGCCGGCCACCGAGACCCGGGCCTCGGCGAGCAGCCGCTCGGCGTCCGGGCCCATCGGGCGCAGGCGGACAGCCTGGTCGTCGAGGAAGGCGTCGAGGACGTCCTGGACGCGGCTGCGGAAGTCGGCGGGGTTCCACGTGGCGGGCACCTGCGAAGCCTAACCAGTGGACACGTGCACCCCGGTGCACGGTCACGTCCCTAGGCTTGCCCGCATGGCGGTGGACATCGGGCGCAGCATCAGCGAGATCGTCGCGGCGGGGGAGCGGACGTACTCGTTCGAGTTCTTCCCGCCCAAGGACGAGACGGGCGCGGCCCAGCTGTGGCAGGCGATCACCGAGCTCGAGCCGTACCGTCCCACCTTCGTGTCGGTCACCTACGGTGCCGGCGGCGGGACCCGTGACCTCACCGTGCAGATCACCGAGCGGATCGCCCGCGAGACCACGATGGTTCCGGTCGCGCACCTGACCTGCGTGGGCCACACCTCCGAGGAGCTCAACACCATCCTGGACGAGCTCGACGTCGCCGGTGTGCGCCACGTGATGGCCCTGCGCGGGGACCCGCCCGGCGGCCCGGGCAGCGCGTGGACGCCGACCGAGGGTGGCTTCAGCCACGCCAGCGAGCTGGTCCGCCTGATCAAGGCGCGCGCCGGGGCCGCGACCCGGGTCGGGGTGGCGGCGTTCCCCGAGGGTCACGTCGACGCCGAGTCGCTCGAGCAGGACGCCCGCGTGCTGCGGGAGAAGTACGACGAGGGCGCCGAGTTCGCGATCACCGACATGGTGCTGCGCGCCTCCGACTACGTCGGGCTGCTCGAGCGGGCGGACGCCGCCGGCGCGGCGATGCCGATCATCCCCGGGATCATGCCGATCCTCGGGCTGCGCTCGATGGAGCGGATGGCGGAGCTGTCGCGGCGCGAGCTGCCGCGCGAGGTCGTCGACCGCCTCACCCCGCTCGCGGACGACCCCGCGGCGCTGCGGGCCGAGGGCATCCAGATCGCCAGCGAGCTCTGCGAGACGCTGCTGGAGGCGGGGGCGCCGGGCCTGCACTTCTACACGCTCAACCGGTCCAAGGCGACCCGCGAGATCTGGGACAACCTGCGCATCGAGGTGCCGACCGCCTGACGGGACCACCGCCCACTCTCTAGCCTGTGGGCATGAGGACAGTCACCGTCACCGGCCGCGGCGAGTCGAGAGTGGCGCCCGACGCCGCCGTGCTCAGGGTCTCCGTGGGCGCGAGGGAGCAGGGGTTGGCCGCGGCGTACGACCGCGCCGGCGAGCTCGCGGCCCGCGTGCGCGAGGTGGCGCTGCGGCACACCGAGGAGCGGCGCATCGCCAGCACCGGCGTCTCCCTGTGGCCCTTCCACGACCACCCGGACGGGGAGCGGGGCTTCGAGGCGCGGTACTCCTACGCCGTGTCGTGCGGCGACCTCGACGCGGCCGGGACGCTGCTGCGCGAGCTGGCGCACGAGGTCGGCGACGGGGTCCAGGTCGACGACGTGTCCCTGCAGGTCAGCGACGACTCGGCAGCGGTCGTGACGGCCCGCGAGGCGGCGTTCGCCGACGCACGGTCACGCGCGGAGCACCTCGCCGGACTCTCCGGCGCCACGCTCGGTGCGGTCGAGCAGATCGGTGAGGGCGGGTACGCCGCCCCGGCCCCCCGGGGCGCGGTCTTCGCCATGCGTGCCGACGCCCAGGTCGCTCCGGGGGAGACCACCGTCGGCGTGGACCTGACCGTCACCTGGCAGCTCCTCGGGGGCGAGGCCTGAGGCCAGGCGCTCCGCTCAGGCGGGCCCGACAGCGGCGGCCACCAGCGCGGCGGTGAGCCCCGCGAAGGGGAGACCCGAGCCCGACGTGGCGTGCGCCCCGGCGGCGTACACCCCGTCGACCGGGGTGCGCGGGCCGAGCCGGCGCCGCGCCGTACGGGCGCCGTCCCACAGCACGCCCGAGGGAGAGCCGCCCCAGTGGCCGGTCAGCTCCGCGCCCGAGCGGTCCGTCCGGCGCACGACGTGGGCGCGCACGTCGATGCCGTGCTCCGCCAGCAGGTCGACCGGGTCGTCCTCGGGCGCCGCGTCGCGGGTCAGCACCGACAGCGCGGTGGCGCCGTCGGGGGCACGACCGGCGCGCAGCGTCAGGGTCGCGCCACGCCGGCGTACGGGGTGGAGGACCACCTCCTGGGCGCGGTCCAGCACCTCCAGACCCCACGTGTCCCGGCCGGCGTCGAGGCCGAGCAGGGTGAGGGCGGGCGGCGTGGTCGGGACCGTGCGCGCCACCGAGGACGCCAGGGCGGGGAGCCGTCGGGGGTCGCAGGCCACCACGGCGACGTCGGCGTCGAGGTCACCGGCCGCGGTGGTGACGGCGACCAGACGTCCGCCGGACACGCGCAGGTCGACCGCGGCCGTGGAGGTGAGCACCTGCACTCCGCGGGTCGCCAGCCGGGAGGCCATCGCCTCGCCCAGGGCGGCCATGCCTGTGGGGACGGTCCACGCCCCGAAGCGCTGCTCGAGGTAGCTGGTCAGTCCCACCCACGCGGGGACGTCCCTGAGGCGGTGGCCCTCCAAGGTCGCGGGGTGCCCGGCGACCAGGCGCGCCCGCTCGTCGGGAAGGTCGCGAGCCAGGCGCCGGCGCAGGCTCGTACGGGCGTCCACGACGGCGCCGACCTCGCGGGGTGAGACGACCGGGTCCCACGCCTGCTCGAACCACTCCCGCCGCAGCAGCTCCCACACCGGGCCGTACGAGGCCACGTGGTCGACCCACGCCAGGCCCAGCCCGGGGGCGAGCGCCTCGAAGGCGTGCAGCTGGCCCGCGCGGCCGTGCCCGGGCAGGTCCAGCGAGGTGCCGTCGGCGAACCGGTGGCTGCGGACCAGGTCGAGGGGTTGCAGGTCCAGCTCGCGCTCGAGCGGGCGGCCGGACTTGCGGAACAGGTCGCGCACCACGGCCGGCAGGAGGGTGGCGTTGGGGCCGAGGTCGAAGGAGAACTCGTCGAGGTCGACGGTGTCCAGCGCCCCGCCGAGGCGGTCGCTGCGCTCGACGAGCGTGACGTCGTGCTTGAGCTTGGCCAGCCGGGCGGCGGTCGCCATCCCGGCGAACCCGCCACCGACCACCACCACCCGCGCCATGGCCAGCAGGGTAGTGGGCGGCCACCACGCGTCGTGGTGGCGGCCTCCGGGTCAGGCAGGTGCGCCCGCGGTGGGCTCGCGGCGGTCCTTCCAGCGTCGCCAGCCGCGGCGGATGACGCGTCCGACCAGGAGCAGCACGACCAGGCTGACGGCGAGGATGACCGCGACCAGCAGAGCGGCGGCCTGGGGGTTCTCCACCGCGAACCAGACGATGCCCAGGACCGCCACGTCCTCGGTCACGCTGGCGCCCACGTTGGTCACCGGTTCGGGGGAGGTGTTGATGGCCAGCCTGCTTCCCGCCTTGGCGGCGTGGGAGAGCAGCGCGGTACCGCCTCCGACCACCCCGAACACGGCCTGCTCGAGCGTGGTGGCGTCGCCTGCGATGAGGATGGCGATCACGGCACCCGCGGTCGGTCGGATCGCGGTGGAGATCGCGTCCCAGGTCGAGTCGATGTACGGGATCTTGTCCGCGACGAACTCCATCGCGTACAGGAAGAAGGCGACCGCCATCACGTCCCAGCGCCCCAGGACGTCGGGGATCTGCGAGAAGTCGCCGAAGCGGTCGGCCAGGCCGAGGACCAGGACGACGAGGTAGGCGTTCACGCCGCTCGCCCATCCGCTCGAGAACGCGAGGGCCAAGGACTCCATCGCGTCAGGATAGGGGCGCGGGGAGCCGGAGGAGGTCAGGCGACGTCGACTTCTTGTGCGCCGGTGAGGGCGACGAGCTCGTCGAAGGTGCTGGAGAAGACGGCAGCCGGGTGGCCGGCGGCGGCCCACACGACCGGGTGACGACGCAGCCAGGGGTCGATCCAGGTCGGGATGGGGGTGGGGTGGGCGATGGGGGAGACCCCGCCGATCACCTGCCCGGTGGCGGCCCTCACGAACTCCGGGGTGGCCCGTGCGAGTTCACCCCGACCGATACGCTCAGCAGTGGCTCGGGTGTCGACGCGGTGCGCTCCCGAGGTCAGGATGAGGACGGGTTCCCCGCCGGCGTCGAAGAGAAGACTGTTGGCGATGGCCCCGACCTCGCATCCGAGGGCCTCGGCAGCAAGTGCGGCGGTGTGCACCGAGTCGGGCAGGATGACGACGTCACCCTGTCCGCCGCGGCGGCGGAGCTCGTCGCGGAACGAGGTGATGGCCGGGTGCTCGCTCATGGCGGGCAGCCTAGCCGGGGCCCCCGGGCCCAGCACGACAGAACAGACCCACAGGAGAAGCTGCATGCAGACCGAGTTGCCCC